>JAFZRB010000075.1 GCA_017620115.1 Clostridia bacterium
CCTCCACGGGCAGCTCGGTCATGCCGCCGGAATGGGCGTGGAACCAGGCGTAGGGCAGCTCGCCGTTTGCGCTGAGCACCAGGCCGCGCGTCTCGTCCACGGCCTTGCGCACGCGGTCGTTGACGGCGTCCGGGGCGTAGGCCTGCGCCTCGGAAATGTCGGTGGAGATTTGCGCGCCAGGGTACTTCGATTCCTTTTCGCCGATGAACTTCAGAACGAACGTTCGCGCCAGGATGGCCTGCGCCTTGAGCGCCTCCATGGGCCAGTCGTTGCGCATTTCGCCCGCGAGCACGCCAGCGACATAGTCCTCTATGTTGACCTCTTCATAAGCTTCGGCGGCGGTGTCAAAAATGGTGATCACGGGCATGCCGTCCTCGCCGTATTCAAGGCCGTCCGGCAGGGCGGGCGCGGCGGCATCGCGGCGGGCGGCGGCCTGCTCGCTGTATTCTGCCTGTTCGGATTCATCAGAGCAGGTTCTGGCCTGCTGCCGGCAGGCGGCCAGCGCGGCGACGATCAGTAAGGCCGCGACGAGCGCGGCGATGGGTTTCTTCATGGAAAACACCTCCTGTTTGCTCATAGCTTGGCCCGAAACGGGCGGCGCTATGCGGAAACGGGAGGCGGCGGAGGGAATTATTTAAGAGAGCAAACCGGTAAACTGGAAGCAGTCGCTTTGCTGTTACAATACTTTTCGCATGACAGCTTGCCCTTTTTCCCTCGCAACTTCTATAAATCCCGCTTTTTTATAAAGGCGGTAAGGGCCCTGGAAATCAAAATCATTTCGTTGGTCAGAAAGTATAGCATATCCCTCAACAGCAGCATATCCCTTTGATTTCGCATCCGTACAGACTCTGTCAATGAATGCTGATGCGATACCCATTCCCCGGTATTCCGGTGCGATCTCAAAACAAACGATCGAAATCGTTTTTCCGCAAGTAATGTTTCTCGCAAATGACGGAACAAACCCAACATAGCTCTCTGTGTCTGCCGCATTGCACCATCCGATCGATTGATTTCCGTCATAGGCCAGGTATCCGTGAATCTTATTCTGCTCAAGCATTTCTGCCGCATACTTGCGCAACGTCTCTTTCACACCAAATGATTTGAACTCACTGATCATCCTTTTTATCTGTTCTTCCTCCTGATTTGGGGAAGTACAATAACACGGCCCATTTGGATTGTCATCTGTAAACGCACGATGATCGAAAAAGTCAAGATAATCAGCATTCAATTCAGATGTCAATGGCCGAATGACGATTGTATTCATCAGATATCCTCTCACATATGTTGAATAGTGATAAAAACCCGATTTGCGGCGCTGAAACCATTTTCTCACCGTGCCGTCAGTCCCAGAGCGTTCAGTGCCTCGACGAGCGTCTCCACGCCGTGCGCGCGCAGGCCCTCCGGCATGGCGACGCCCCGCAGGTTGCCCTTCGGCAGCAGCGCGTCCGTAAAGCCCATGCGCTGGCACTCGGCCAGTCGGCGCTCAGGCTGGGCGATGGGGCGGATCTCGCCCGCCAGCCCCACTTCGCCCATCACGGCCCAGCCCGCGCCCACGCAGCGGTTGCGATGGGCCGAGGCGATGGCAACGCACAGCGCCAGATCGGCGGCGGGCTCGTTCAGCTCCATGCCGCCGGCGATGTTGATGTAAACGTCCTGGTTGTACAGCGGCGCGCCGGCGCGCTTTTCCAGCACCGCCAGCAGCAGCGCGAGGCGGCCGGCGTCCACGCCGCTGGCCATGCGGCGGGGATTGCCGAACACCGTGGTGGCCACAAGCGCCTGCACGTCCACCAGCAGCGGCCGCGTGCCCTCGATGGCGCAAAGCACCACCGAACCGCTCTGGTTGTGCGCCTGGTCGGAGAGCAGTACCTCGCTGGCGTTGCCGACCTCCTTCATGCCGTTTTCGGCCATCTCGAACATGCCCAGCTCATTCACCGAACCGAAGCGGTTTTTTACCGCGCGCAGCAGCCGGTACTGATGCTGCCGGTCGCCCTCGAAGTACAGCACCGCGTCCACCATGTGCTCCAGCACGCGCGGCCCCGCGATGGCGCCCTCCTTCGTGACGTGCCCGACCAGCATCACCGCGCACCCGCTCACCTTCGCGGAACGCATCAACACGGAAGCCGATTCCCGCACCTGCGACACGGAACCCGGCGCGCTTGCCAGCTCGGGCCGGTACATGGTCTGGATGGAGTCCACGACCATCAGCTCGGGCTTCATGCGTTCGGCGTGGCGTTCGATGATGTTCATGTCGTTCTCCGAGAGCACGTAGAAGTTTTCGGAGAACGCGCCCAGTCGCCGCGCGCGCATCTTGATCTGCCGCGTCGATTCCTCGCCGGATACATACAGCACGCGCCGTCCCTCTGCCGCGAAGTTGGCCGAAACCTGCGTGAGCAGCGTGGATTTTCCGATGCCCGGGTCGCCGCCCACCAGCACCAGCGATCCTTCGACGACGCCGCCGCCCAGCACGCGGTCCAGTTCGCCGATGCCGGTGGAATGGCGCAGCATGGCCTCGTCCGGGATCTCGTCGATGCGCACGGGATCGGCCCCGTTGCCAGGCGCGCGCTTGAGCTTTTTGACCTCAGGGTCGGCGGCCGGGGCGCTCTCCTGCTCGGCGAGCGTGTTCCAGCTGCCGCAGTCCGGACAGCGGCCCAGCCAGCGCGGCGTCTCGTAGCCGCATTCGGAGCACACGTAGACGGTTTTCAGCTTTGCCATGGGCGAGCCTCCTGATTGCAATAGGGAATTGGTATGAGCCTTTGAATTATTATATCACGCCGGGCGGCGCGGCGGCAATGTTTTTTTGCCCGAAAATACTCACTTGCCATGCACGGCGTTTGAGGGTATAATACTGCATAGTAACATGGGTTTTGTGTGCGCATGAGTTTTCCGAAAGGATACCTTCGATAGATGGAAGAAGAGAAGAAAAAGGCGAATGGCGCGAAAAAGAAGAAACCGCTGTTCATCCGCCGCCGGAAAAAGGACAGGAAGAAGGACGCCGGCCAGAACGTGACGTTCATGAAGCTGGGCCGGGGACTGCGCCGGGGCGGCGCGACCGTCACGCGATACAGCAAGCGCCTCTTCACGGGGTTCAACGATTTTACTTCCGGCAAGAACGACGAAAAGATCAGCGAATTTGTGAAACAGCGCATAAGCTGGGCGAAAAAGGTGCGCTTTTCAGGCTTCGTGGTGGGCAGCATCGCGCTGCTCGCGCTGATGCTCCTGCTGCTGAACAACACCAGCATCCGGGTCGAGGAAAAGACCATCTCCATCGCGGGCCTGTCGAGTGATTTCGAGGGATACCGCATCGTGCTGCTCTCCGACCTGCACGGCCGCGAGTACGGCGACGAACAGGCTTCGCTGCTGCGCAGCCTGAACGCGCTCAAATACGATCTGATGGTCCTCGCGGGCGACATGGTGGGCAAGGGCGGCAACGCGCAGCCGCTCTATCACCTGCTGGACGGCAAGACTTCCTCCGCGCCGGTCTATTTCATCGCGGGCGATTCCGATCCGGGGCCGCTGGTCGCCGAGCCGCGCGACGCTTCGGGCGTTCTGGAAAACTACGTGCTGGAGGACTGGATCCTCGGCGCGATCGAGCACGGCGCGATCTATCTGGACGCGCCCGTGCTCATTGAGAAGAACAGCTCGAAGCTGTGGCTCAGCCCGGAGAGCATGCTGGACACCGAAGGCTCGCCGCTGCTGTCGCGGCTGAACGCGCAGTACCGCGCGGAGAGCAGCGCGTATATCGAGGGCGTGGAAGCGGCGCGCGTGGCGCTGCCGTTCACGGCCTGGCGCGTGCAGTGCGCCGAAAAGCTGCTGAGCGCCGTGAACCGCATGGAGAGCGAGGATCTGCACATCGCCGTGGCGCATTATCCGCCCATCGAGCTGTACAACGCCTCCAGCGGTTATTCCGACAGCGGCATGCTGCGCACGGCCGACCTGGTGCTGGCCGGGCATTACTGCGGCGGCGGCTGGAAGATCCCCTTCTTCGGGGCGCTTTACGTGCCCGCCGTGGAAGCGCCGCGCCACGGTTGGTTCCCGGATCAGTCGCTCGTGGAGGGCGAACGGCGGCTGGGCAACGTGACGGTTTACACCACGGGCGGACTGTCCGTGACGGACGCCATCGCCTTGCCGAAATTCCGGATGAACAACCAGCCGAAGATCACCGTGCTCACGCTGACCGCCGCGCTGACGGACGATCTGCTGGGCATCGGGGGATGATGAACGTATATGAAATGAAAAGGGGAGCTTGAATCATGATATACGGGGGAAAGACATTTTCGCTCAAGGATGGCCGAACGGCCATATTCCGCTCCCCGGCGGAAGATGACGCGAAGGAACTTTCCGACATGGTCAAAACGCGGGTTTCGGAGACAGATAGCTTTCTTCGCAGACCGGAGGAATGCGAATCACCTGAACAGGAGGCCGCAAGTATTCGTTTTATCAACGGATCGGCCAGGAGCATGATGATCGTATGTGAGATCGAAGGGAAGATCGCAGGCAACGGAGAGCTTCGCCGCGAACCGTTTGAAAAGACGGCTCATCGCGCGAACATCTCTGTCGGACTGCTTCGTCCCTATTGGGGACTCGGTTTGGGCACGATGCTGTTGCGGGAAATGATTGGCAAGGCAAAGGAGATC
>JAFZRB010000076.1 GCA_017620115.1 Clostridia bacterium
AGGCGGCCGTATGCCGGAACAGGGCGCGGATGGCCGCGCTGTTGTCCTCCGCGTCGAAGGCCGCGCGGGCTTCATGGGCCTTCTTCCGGCGCGCGTTGATCCACATAAACGGCAGGAACGGCACGATCACCAGCGCCGCCGTCAGCAGCAGCAGCAGGATGATCTTCACATAGTCCACCCAGTGCGGCATGGCGATCTGCTCTTCCTCGACCGTCACGAGCCGGTAGTCCTTTCCCTGCCGCGCCTCCGCCTCGCCCTCGAGCAGCGAGCGCGTGTTCGCATGGCGCGTCTCCGTCAGGCTTTCCGGCGCTTCGGACAGCGGCGCTTCAACCTGCCCCGCCATCCGGCTCAGCGCGTCGCGCGCCCGCTCGGAGGCCGTCTCTGTCCGCGCGTCCACGCCCGGCCACAGCAGGGAAACCGACGCGACTATGACTATCACGCATACGCCGAAAGCGAGCGCGTCCTTCGCGCTCACGGGCCACATCATACGCAGCCCCAGCAGCGCGTACGCGCTCACGCAGGCCCACGCGGGCAGGCACAACCCGAAATACGCCTGCGCGCCGCCGAGCGCCAGCGCCAGCAGCAGCGCCGGGATCCGGCTCTCCGCCAGCGCGGCGCAGGCGATCAGCGCCGCGCCAGCCGCCGCCAGCAGCAGCGCGGCCAGCGCCTCGCTCTGACGCGCCGCGACGGAAAAGCGTTCGTACGAATAGGCGTTGACGGCTTCGCTGGCCTCGAACAGGCGGTTGCACAGCGCGCGCGCACCGCCGTTGGCCGCTGGAATGAGCAAAAGCAGCGCCAGGGCCGCCGCCGCTGCCGCCGCGCACGCCAGGCTGAGCCGCCGCCGCGCGCTCATGCCGGACCTCCCTCGGCCGCGCGACTGCCGGGAAGCCGGATGACGCGAACGCCGGGTTCCGCCTGCGAAAAAGGCGCGTCCGGAGGCAGCGCCAGCGTTACGGCGCTCTCGGGACGCAGCGGCGACACATCCGTCAGGGCATGCGGGCTGAACAGAACGACGCATGCCGGATGCGCGTCCGGATAAACGTCGCGGAAGAGGCGGCAGACGCTCTCCGCCTGCGACGCCGACGCGGCCTGCAGGAGGGCGTCCCGCGCGCGTTCGGCGTCTTCCACCGCGTCCACCTCCATCCGTTCGAGCGTTCTCCGCCCGTGGTCATACCAGCAAACGCCGTGCGGGCAGGCGTTCACGGCCAGTTCCCGCGACAGCGACAAAAGCCCCGACGCCGCCGCGTCCATATCGTCGGGAGCGCTCCCGCCCAGCGCGGTTTCCAGCATCAGAAGGAGGCCGCTGCCGCCCGAAGGCACGCCCTCGCGAACCAGCAGCCTGTCCGTCTTGGCCGAGAGCTTCCAGTGGATCCAGCGTACCGGATCGCCCGGCCGGTATTCGCGCACGCGGATATCCGGCTCGCTGTCGTCGCGGCTCAAAGCCCGCTCGGCCGGCTCGAACTCCGTTTCGCCTTCCCCGATCAGTTCCGGCCCGGCCGGGTGAAGCGCCGGAACGATCATCACGGCGCAGGCCGCGCCCGCGGCGCAGGAAAAGCGTCCCAGTCCAAACCAGTCCCGCGCCTCCACCTCGACGAGGCTGACGCGCACACAGCCGCAATGCCCGCCCGGAACGGCGAACCGCGCGAAGCCTCCGCTCACGCGCAGCGCCTGTCCGCCCGTCCCACCCGTGAGCGGATTGACCCACTCGACGCGGCAGGCGAGCGAGCAGCCGGCCGTCGGCGCGCCGACAGCGCGGCATACGGCCTCGCCGCGCTCGCCCTGCTTCAGCGCCTGCGGCGCGTCAAGCGAAAGAACGACCCGCCGGGCGGTCATGGCGGCGCACAGCAGCGACAGCGCCGGCAGCAGCGCGGAGGATACCAGCACGGCGCGCGTGCCGGTGTTGTTCTCGAAAAGGTAAAGGCCCGCGGCCGCCAGCAGCCAAACGAGCCAGCCGATCCGGCGCGCCTTCATCGCGCGTCTCCGCGATCCGGGTTTTTGACCGCAGCCAGAAGAGCGTCCAGCGCCTGCCGGGTGGTAACGCCGTCCATCCGCGCCTTGCGGCTCAGGATGACGCGGTGCGCGCACACGTCGTGAAACACCGCCTGCACGTCCGCCGGGGCGGCGTAATCGCGGTCCTCCAGATAGGCCCTTGCCTTGGCCATGCGGTTCAGGAACAGCGCGCCGCGCGGGCTTACGCCCACCTCGAAGGCGTCGCTTTCGCGCGAGGCCATGGTCAGGCGGGTGATGTAATCGAGGACGCTGTCCTTCACCGTGACAGCGCGCGTTTCACGCTGCAGCCGGAGCAGCCCGTCGCGGTCGAGGGCGCTTTCCACCCGGTCGAGCGGATTCTCCGTCTGGCGGGCCCTGAGCATGGCCATCTGCGCGTCGTGGTCGGGATAGCCCATCGACAGGCGCACCAGGAAGCGATCCATCTGCGCGTAGGGCAGCAGCTGCGTGCCCGCTGTGCCCACGCTGTTCTGCGTGGCGATGACCATGAACGGACAGGCAAGCGGATACGTCGCGCCATCCACCGTAACCTGCCTCTCCTCCATGGCCTCCAGCAGCGCGGACTGCGTCTTGCTGGAAGCGCGGTTGATCTCATCGCCCAACAGCAGGTTGGCATGGCTGATCGCGCCGGGGCGATAGACGAACGCGCCGCTGTTCTTATCGTAGATGGAAAAACCCGTGATATCCGAGGGCAGCACGTCCGGCGTGAACTGGACGCGCTGATACGCCAGCTCCATGCTGCGGCTCAGCGCCACCGCCATCGTGGTCTTGCCCACGCCCGGCACGTCGTCCAGCAGGATATGTCCCTCAGCCAGCAGCGCCGTGAGTATTTTCTCAATGACCGCGCGCTTGCCGACGATCGCCTTTTCGATTTCCCGAAGAACGTTTTCAAGCTCCAGGCGCATCCGGGGCGTCCTCCTTGTCAGATAACAGAGTGACGGCGTGGCACAAAGCCTCCGCCGTCACCGCGCGTTGTGTTATTCCGCCGCTTCGACGGCGATGCGGCCCTGGGGGGCAGCGTATTCTTCACCCACCGTATTGTTCAGCTCGCCGGCCAGATACAGCCACACCACGTCGCGAACAACCGCCATGGTGATGCAGCTCTTTTCGTTGGCTTCCGCCGCCGCCTTGAAGACGTAGGAGGAATCCATGCCGTTGAAGTTGGCGTTGCTGGTGATCACGGCGTAAGTGGCCTCCGCGTCGAAGGGCTGGCCGTTCACCTCTTCGATGGTCACGCGGCCCAGCGAGGCGGCTTTGAACCAGTTGTCGCCATAAGGCTCGCCTTTGTCGTAGGGCTTCGCGGTATCGACGGCGTATTTCAGCCCGGACACCTGCATGAACGCGGCGCAGGTCGCGGCGGTCTCCCCGGTATAGGGCAGGCCCTGCGACGCCGCCTCGAGCGCCTCGACGAGCTGCGCGCCGGTCAGATAGACCACGGCCACCTTGTTCGGATAGGGCAGCACCTCGGCCAGCTGCTCCGCGCCGAATTTGCCCTCGGCGATGTCGGCGCGCAGGTTGCCGCCGTTCCACAGCGCCACAATGTGATCCGCGTCCGCGTCGATGGAGGTGATGCCCGCCGTCACGTCGTCTTCCTCGAAGTACCCGTCAATCGTTCCGGAAGCGGCGAACCAGCGCAGCGCGTCCGTCCACAGGTCGCCAAGGTTCGTTTCGCCCTGCCGCGCGGCGTCGTCCGCGCCATACAGGGTCACTTCGGCATAGGCCTCAAGCGTTTCGTCGAGCTCGATCACGTTGCCGTGCGCGTCGGTGAAGGTGAGCGCGGAAGCGGTCGCGGTGAGGCAGAGGCAGAGAACCAGAGTCAGGCACAGTGTCTTTTTCATGTCTTTTGCTCCTCCCATTGCTGTTGTCTGAAGAGCGCGGAAAAAAAGCGCCGCCAGCCCCCATTGGAGAGCCGCCGGCACCTTCTGATACCGTCTCTTCCCACAGTGAAAACATCCCGCCCGCTTATGCAAGCCTGCGCCAGCTTGTGCTGACGGGGTACAGTTTATCATACATCCCGCCGCTTGTCAATCGGAGCGAACGTTCATTTTGCGTTGTCCTCACGCCAGCGCGGATACGACGAGCATGACCGCGCCGGCGAGCGCCTGAGCGGCTATGCGCGCGCGGACGAGCGCTTCGATTGGGAAATCCTCCTCCGCGGCCGTGGTGAAGGGCGTGAGATCGTCGTCAAAATCCGCACTGTCCATCAGGAAGGCGGGGCGGTGGGGCCGGCGGCGTTTGTCGCGCCGCAGGATGTAGGGCGCGCCGGCGGCCCGCTCCTCCGGCAGCCTGCCGTCGCGCCAGCGGCAGTATGTGATCCAGCCTCCCGCCAGCAGCAGCGTTCCGGCGGCGCAGCAGGCAAACATGAAGTGCGCGCGGCTGCGATAGAGCCCCGCGATCAGCGCACAGATGACCAGCGCCGCGGAAACATGCGTCATGGCCCGTCGGAATACCAGCAGCCGCCATTTGGGCTGGCGCAGCAGATCAGGCGTTTTCGGCTTCATGTCGGTACGCTTCGGCCTCCTCTTCTGTCGCGAAGACATAATGGAAGGGATAGATTTCCGCCCAGGCCCGGCCGGGACGCGCGAGCTCCTCCGCGTCGGGATGGTAAGACCGGACGGCCTTGCCACGCTCCACGTCCGGATCCGGATAAGGCGCGGCGGACAGAAGCGCGCGGGTGTATGGATGCAGCGGCCGCGCGAACAGCTCCTCGCACGCGGCGAGCTCCACCAGCCGGCCCTTGTAAATCACCGCGATCCGGTCTGAGATGAACCGCACGGCGGACAGGTCGTGCGCGATGAAGAGATAGGTCAGCCCGCGCTCCTTCTTGAGCCGGTTCAGGAGGTTGATGACCTGCGCGCGAATGGACACGTCCAGCGCCGAAATAGGCTCGTCCGCCACCACCAGCTCGGGGTTCATGATGAGGCTGCGCGCGATGCCGATGCGCTGGCGCTGGCCGCCGGAGAACTCGTGCGGAAAGCGCGTCATGAAATCGCTGGTCAGGCCGACCTCCTGCAGTATTCTCTCCACCTTGGCTACGCGGTCGGCCTCATTGTCGAACAGGCGGTAATTGTACAGCCCCTCCGACACGATGTAGTCCACCTTGGCGCGGTCGTTCAGCGAAGCCATGGGATCCTGGAAGATCATCTGCATCTCCATGTGCAGCCGACCGCGTTCCTTTTTGCTCAGCTTTTCGTTGATCCGGCGGCCCTTGAAGACGATATCGCCCTCCACATTGCTCGAATGAATGCTCATGACGGCCCGGCCTATGGTCGTCTTGCCCGAACCGGACTCCCCCACCAGCGAGAGCGTTTCGCCTTTATAGATGTCGAAGCTGACATGATCGACGGCCTGCAGGCGCGTGGAACCGAGCTTGAAATGAACGGACAGGTTCCTTACCGAGAGCAGCGTTTCGGCCTGGGAATAGTCAAAGGGTTCCGCCGGGGTTTGGCGCGAGCGGCGTTCGGCGTCCCGTTTGGCCAGCGCGGCGCGGAACGCCCCGGCCTCCGGCGCGAGCAGCCAGGTTCTGGCCCAGTGCGTCGGCGAAACCTGGAAGGCCGGCGGCTCCTCCAGAAAATCGATCTTCATGGCGTCCGCGTTGCGCGGGGCGAAGGCGTCTCCCTGAATCTCCTTGAACAGGCTGGGCGGCGTGCCGTGTATGGCGTAGAGATCGTGCCCCTTCACGCCCAGCTGCGGCAGGGAGCGGAGCAGCGCCTTCGTGTAGGGGTGCTCAGGCTGGTGGAATATCTCGCGAACCTCGCCGTATTCGATCATCTGACCGGCGTACATCACGGCGACCCAGTCGGCCATGTGCGCCACCACGCCCAGATCGTGCGTGATGAACACCACGCTCATCTTCAGCTCCCGCTGGAGCTCCTTGATGAGGTTCAGAACCTGGGCCTGCACGGTCACGTCCAGCGCCGTGGTCGGCTCGTCGCAGATGAGGATCTCAGGCCGACAGGCGATGGCCGCGGCGATGACCACGCGCTGCCGCATGCCGCCGGAAAACTCGCCCGGATACTGCCTGCAGCGCCGTTCCGGCTCGTCGATGCCCACCCGGCGAAGCAGGTCTATGGCCTCGCGCCTGGCCTCGTCGTGCTTTTTGCCGAAATGCCACATGATCACCTCGGCGATCTGCTCGCCCACCGTGCGCACGGGGTTCAGGCTGGTCATCGGGTCCTGAAACACCATGGCGATCTTCCGGCCGCGCACCTTCAGCCACTGGGCTTCGGTCGTGTAACAGGTCATATCCTCGCCGTGGTAGAGAAGCTGGCCGCCTTCCACGCGCCCGTTCTGATCCAGCATGCCGATGAACGATTTGGTGAACACGGATTTGCCCGAGCCCGACTCGCCGACGATGGCGACCGTCTCGCCCTCGTAGACATCCAGCGAAGCGCCGCGGATGGCCGTGAGTATCTGCCCGCGCAGATTGAACCGGATCACGATATCCCTGGCGGAAAGCAGCAGAGGGCCTTTATGCTCGTTCATATTCAGCCCTCCTCACAGATGGTTGCGCGGGTCGGACGCGTCGGCAAAGCGGTTGCCGATGATGTAGAAGGCGATGGTGATAAGGCACAGCACCGCCGTGGGCAGCAGCATCTGATAGGGATGCAGCGTGAAGGACGCGCGGCCCTGATTGACCATGTTGCCCAGCGTGATGGCGTCCACCGGCATGCCGACGCCCACGAACCCCAAAAACACCTCGGACCCGATGGAATACGGAATGCACAGCGCGGCTTCCATGATGATCAGGCTGATGATCTGCGGGATGATGTTGCGCGTGGCGATGCGGAGCATGGGCGTGCCGAGGCAGCGGGAGGCGATGTTGTATTCCGCGTCGCGAATGGAGAGGATCCTGTTCCGGAAAAAGCGCGCCTCGACGATCCATCCGCGCGAGGCCATAGCAATGAACAGCGTGAAATAGCTGGTGTTCATGATATAGGCCAGCAGAACGAGATAGACCGTGGAGGGAATATTCGTCATGATGTTGTACAGCTCGATCATAACGGGGTCGAGCCGGCGGTTGTACCCCCATATCGCTCCGGCGATCATGCCGATGCCCACGTCGGACAGCGCGATGCAGAACGCCAGCAGGAACGAGTTCCTGCAGCCGTACCAGGCGCGGGCGAAGATATCCCGGCCCAGCGTGTCCGTGCCAAAAAGATGATCGAGAGAAGGCCGCAGGTTCCAGTTCCGCGATTTGGTCGAAACCTTCGTGGGATCGATTTTGGAAATGACCGGGTAGAAAAAGCTCATCAGCAGGATGGCGGCCATGAGCGCGACCAGCGCGATCACCAGCTTCGATTTGAAGAAGGTGCGCAGCGTCGAGCGCCAGTAGGAATAGTTTGAAACGCCGATGCGCTCGCTTTCCGCCTGATCGAATTCCGCCGCGGTGAACAGCGAAGCGTCGTGAATGCGTTCGATCTTATGGAGTGTCGTCTGCATCATCTTTCCTCCGTCAGCTTGATTCGCGGATCGACGAACGCCAGCAGCAGATCGCCCAGGAATACGCCCAGGATCGACAGCGCGGCGTACATCAGAACCAGAACCTGCACCAGGTTGTTGTCCTGCCGCTTGATCGCCGTGGTCAGCAGCCCGCCCGTGCCCGGAATGGCGTACAGCGTCTCGATGATGAGCGAACCGGCCACGATGTTCAGAAGATCGGAGGGCAGGTACGCCGTTATGGGGATCACGGCGTTGCGGAAGATGTGCTTTCTCAGCACGGCCTTGCGCGAGAGGCCCTTGACCGTGGCGAACTTCACGTAATCCTGATTCTCCTCGTCCACCATGAACCGCCTGATCCACAGGGCGTACCACGCCACGCTGGAAAGCGACAGGCAGATGATGGGCAGGATCCACGATTTGGCGACATCTTTATCGTAGACCAGCGGCAGATTCAGCCAGCGCGACACCCAGATCTGCAAAAAGAACAGATAGATCAGGCTCGGCACCGCGCGAACGAGCAGTATGTAGCCGCTGCCCGCGGCGTCGCCCAGCCTGTTCTTGTAGCGCACCATCATCATGCCCATCGAAAGCCCCGCGACGATGCCCAGCAGCATGCTCCAGAAGCCCAAAAACGCCGTCGTGGGAATCTTTTCAGCCATCAGCGTGGCGATGGGCACCTGCGGATACACCGTAATGCTGCGCCCCAGATCGCCGCGCAGCAGGTTTCCGACGAACCGCCCCAGCTGCACAAACGGATGATCCAGCAGGCCGAGGTTGCGCAGATAGGCCATGCGCGTGGCTTCGTCCGTCTCCTTGATCATTTCCTGCGGGAAATAGCCGTTCAGCGGCATGAACCGCAGCAGCATGAACACGGCGACAAACACGATTATCAGCGTAACTACGGAGCGCAAAAGGCGCTGTAGAATATACCTGACCATTTCATGCACCTTCCCCGGAGCGCCTGAACGGCGCCCGTCTGAAAGCGAAAAGCTCCGGCCATCGAAACGGCCGGAGCCTGCGCTCATGCGTTATCTGGCGTTCCACTCAGCTTTCCAGGCCGCGTCCAGCGCCTCGTACTCGGCCGCTGAGATCGGCGTGGTCGCCACCTTGACGCCCTTGAACCGGTCGCTGCCGTAAAGCGCGCGCGGGGCGGTGTGCGGCACTTCGTAGGTCATGTGATAGCCGCGCAGCGAGGAGATGACGGGAATCATGAAGGCGTTGTCCAGCAGATACGCCTCGGCCTCGGCGAAATACTGAAGGCGCTCGTCGAAGGTGGGCGCTTCCAGCGCCTGATCGATGAGCTCGTCGAACTCGGGCACGCTGTAGCAGCCCACGTTCTCGACGCCGTCGGAGGTGATGCGGGTGAGGATGCCGGAGGGATCGGCGTAGCCGGTGGACAGGGAATCCCAGTAGATATCGTAGTTGAACGGGCCGTCGACGCTGCCGCCAACCGTGCCGTAGAAGTCGCCGCTGGTATCGAAGGCCAGCACGACGTCGATGTAGTCCTCGCCGATGGCTTCCTCGACCATGGCCTCGAACAGCTGGGCCAGCACGATCTCATCCTCGTCGTCGGTGCCCACATAGATCAGCGTCACGGGCAGCTTGCCGTCCACCTCCGTCTTGATGACGGGCAGGTAGTCCACTTCGCCGGCGGTCACGCCCTTGATGGTTCCGTCGTCCTCGCACAGCTCGGCGATGGCCGCCTCCATGTAGGCGCGGGCGGCGCCTTCGTCGGCGCTGAAGTCCGCGTTGGCGATGTCGGCCAGCGGGGCGAGCTGCGTGTAATCAACGCCCTCGGAGTTGAAGATCGCGCCTTCGGCGTTGACGGTGTTGCGCACCAGGCGGCTGGGCGTCATGGGCTCGCGCAGCGAGGCGAGCGACTCGCGATCCACCGCGGCGCGCAGCGCCCTGCGGAAGTCGACGTTCTGGACGAAGGCGTTGAACTCGGGGTTCGCGCCCTGGAAGTCCAGCCAGAGGTAGTTCGTGCTGAAGGAGAATTCGTTCGGGATCAGGTAATCCTGCCACTGGCCGCCCTGCAGCGACATGAACGCCTCGGACTCGACGGAGGTATAATCCAGCTCGCCGCGGATGAACATCTCCAGCGAGGTGGTGCCGTCGGGGATCATCTGATACTCGATGGTGTCCACGGAAATCTTGTCGATATCCCAGTAATAGGGGTTCTTGGTGAGCACGATCTTCTTGTCGCGCTCGAAGGAGGACACATAGTACGGGCCGCAGTACAGCAGGTGGGTGTTATCCACGGCGAAGTCCTCGCCCTGCGCCGTCACATAGTCGTACTCCACGGGCAGCAGCAGCATGCTGCTCTCGACCAGCGAGAGGAAATACGGCGCGCTGTTGTCCAGCGTGTACTGCACGGTGTACTCGTCCAGCGCCTTCACGCCCACGATCTCGTCGAAGCTCGCGACCAGATCCTCGCGGCTGGTCTCGGTGTCGTCGCCACAGTCGATGTCGTCCAGGCCCCAGTAGTAGTCGTACAGGCCGGTGATCAGGTTGCGGATCACGCGCAGGGAGTAAGCGCCGTTCAGCGGATCGCCGATGTAGCGGATGCCATCCACGAAGTCCTGCGCCGTGAGATCGTATTCGGTCTGCGCGCCGGTGTGGTCGACCCACTTCTGGCCCTGACGGATGTGGAAGGTCCAGACGGTGTAGTCGTCGTTCACTTCCCAGCTCTCGGCCAGCGCGCCCACGTAATCGCCGTAGATGTCCGGCTCAACCAGGCTGTCGATGCAGTTCGTGGCGAACTGGCGCACCATGGCGTAGGATGTGGCGTAATAGTTCAGAGAGGGATAGGATGTGGAGAAGGAGCTCTTGTAGACGTTTGCGTACTCCTTGCCGTCCAGAACGGCCTGCGCGGCGGCCGCCGCGTCCTCCGCGAGCGCCGGTGTCAGCACGCCCGTCAGAATCAGGCACAGCGCCAGGAACAGGGATAACATCGACTTCTTCATGAGGTTCACTCCTTTTCTTCTTCCATGACGCTCCCGCGCCATGCTCTGCTGGTGCGCCGTGCCGAGGCGTTCTCCGATACAACAGAAGCGGAAAACAGCTTCCCGCTATTCTCCGCCTGAATCCATATACAGATACAGCTGCGAATAGCGCTCCATGGCCCGGCCACGACAGTCTGGGGGATATTCTCCCGTCAGCCCAACGCGGATTTCCTGCCGGGGAAACCGCGTTTCGGCGGCATCCCCTTTCGCAGGAACCTGCGCTCCGGCCGAGCAGCTCCTGTTACTGATGTTTGCCGCGCCTCTATTCCGTTCAAATGAATTGAACAGCATCATTATACACCCTCGCCGGGTATTGTCAAGGGGCGACCGGTTAAATATGTACGCGGCGGTCTGTTGGCGTCAAACATCAGCCGGCCCTGGCCGCCTTAGCCTCATTTATCGCGATGGCCTTCCCTTCTCAACTCCCCGAGGCATTTCGTTAACGCTGCCTCGAGGAAAGCCATTGTCTCTTCCGCGGCGGCCTTTCCCATTTCCGCGCTGGCGTATTTTCTTGGATCATCGCCGTTGACGCCCTCGAGCCGCGCGTCTGTTTCCTGAGGCAGGGCGGACATATTCACCAATTGAGGATAATAATGCATCATGATTGAGGTTTCATTGGCAGCGGCGTGATCGCTCTGATAGCCGTATTGCGCCTGCTCAAAAACGGCGCGAACCAGCATCAGGCCATACTTTTCCCGCGCGAAGGGAATCTGACGCTGAAACGCCTGATTGGCCGGGCCGTGGCCATGGCCCACCACGATCCTGAATCCGGCGCGGGCCAGCTGCGCCATGACCGCATCCAGCAGCGCGTCATAAAGGGAATCACTGACATAATAAGCCGACCCCGGGAGCTGTCGGGGCGCTTCCCGGGCGGGACGGGACCAAAAATCCATGCCGATATAGGTTTTGCCCTCGTATTCCATGGTCTTGTCCGGGGCGACAAACAGCATGGGCATAACAATGCCGCCTACGCGCCGCGCCATGTCGCAAAACAACGCTCTGCTTTGCAGCCCGTCCGAGCCCAAAGGCAGATGAGGGCCATGCCATTCAAGTGTCCCCAGGGGCAAATATGCAATGGGCGCCTGATTCAGCCTTGACAGAAATTCTGACGGACGCAGTTCTTCATATAACACGCTTTCCATGTTCTTTTCCCTCCCGATACAACTCATTCCCGGTTGAAATGCCTTATACACCGAAAAATGTGAAACGTCGATTCAGCGATATGCAAAGGTCGTTTTCAGTTACGAACGCACCCTTGAGGGCATATACTGCAGCACAGCCCGGCCATAGCTGGCGCGGAGCGGAGGTTCGGGTTCCAGAATGATATCCGCGTCGCTGGGCTGACCAATGATTTTTCCGCAAAGGACCTGATCCACCAGATCGATCAAATCGCACAGCCACCCAAGGCTTAACGGATTATATGGCATCAGAGGAGAATCAAAGCACTGCCTCGCATGACCGCCCAGCAGCCGCATACGCCCGCCGCGTTCGACGATCCAACGCAGCAGTTTCAGAAGAGAGGGATAGTACCGGTCAAGCGGAAGGGCGCTGGGCCACTGCATCCATACATCGTTGCCGCTGCCAACAGCGTCGCCTGTAAACAGGTGATCGCCCTCTTTTTCCCAAAGGACGATGCTTCCCGGCGTGTGGCCGGGAACCTCCAGCGCCTCCAGGGTTCTATTGCCCAGATCAATCACCGCGCCTGTGCGGATATCCTTTGTTTGACGCAGGTTCAGCTGTTTGTCCTCCATCATCAACCGCAAAAAGCTGTCCGGCAATTCGAATTCACGGTGATTCATGTACACTTCGTCGAATTCGTCCATGTGATAAATATGATCGCTGTGCGCGTGGGTGAGAATCAGCAGAAGGGGTTTCTGCGTGTATTGACGAATGAGAGGCATGATCCTGCGCCCGGGCGTGCAGCCGGTATCGATGACGGCCGCGCGTTCATCGCCATCCACGATGTAGAAAGTATGCCCGCTGCTGTTGGTAACACTGTAGATACCCTGTGCGACCATCAGAACAGCAAATTCCGTATCCATTCTGGCACCTCCATGTCTTCTGCGACACACCGGCAGAACCCACCACGAACCAATGGAAAGCAAGGTCATTCTACCACCGACCTTGCTTCCCCATCAAGAGAAAGGAAGGTTAAGCACAGATATTTACGCCGAAATAACGAACGGCATGACTCATGAAACGGGACGGGGCGTCATCCCATAAGCGTTATCCGTCTGTTCTCAGGATATGCCAACGTTATTCATATACAGGATCGGCTTTGGGGCGTTTCCGGAAGTCCTGCCCGTCCTCGTCATATCTCCGCAACAGATTATTAAGCGATTTGTCTCCGCCGGTTTGGCTGAAACACCTCCCCCGCGTATGCTATAATTGAACCGGCCGTTCAGCCGCATGACCGCCGCGGATGGTTAACAGATGGATGATTGGCAGACCGGAGGAGAGAACAGGATGACTGACTTCAATCGACTCTATGAAGAGATTCGCAGTTTTCTGGACGATCTTTGGGTTGTGGATACCCATGAACACATCGCCGCATACAAGACCCAGGCGCATCTGGATTATCTGAGAACGACAATCAACACCTACGCGCGAATGGATCTGTATTCCGCGGGCATGTCGCGGGAGACGCTGGCCAGGGCGATGGATCCTTCCCTGCCGGTCATGGAACGATGGCTTCTGTGCGAGCCATACTGGAAAGCGTGCCGGAACACCGGCTATATACGCATGCACGAACGCGCGGCGCGAGAGATATACGGCGTGGCCGAAATCAGCCGGGAAACCATCGAGACGATCAGCGCGCAGTTTGCCGCACGGGACGCCGCGCTGAGTTATTGCGAAGGGCTGGAACGCGCCAAAATACTGTGCGCGATCGTGGATTCTGATATGGATTGCGATCGCCGTCATCTGCGCCCCGCATTCAGGCTGGAGGAGTTTGTGGAACGGATCGAAATCGAAGCCGTCCGAAAAGCTCTTGGAGCCCCCATCCATACTTTTATCGACTGGCTGGACGCCTGCGAAGAGATGATTCGCCTTTACTGCGGCGCAGGCGCTGTCGCCTTCAAAACCACCATAGCCACCGATCGCAGTCTGAACATCGGTTACGGCAGCTATGCCGAGGCGGAGGAGAGCTTCGTCCGTTCGCTTCGCGAAGACGGAGAATATCTTCCGCCCTCCTCAGCCTATCAGGATTTCATGTTCCGCCATGTGCTTAGCCGCGTTCAGCGGCACGGCCTGCCGGTACAGATGCATACCGGCATGGCCGCGAGCAATGGAAATGTCATACCCAACGGCAATCCCCTTCAACTGTGCCCGCTCTTCATGGAATACCGGGATCTGAATTTTGTGATCATGCACATGGGTTATCCGTATCAGCTGGAGATCGGCTCGCTGGGCAAGATGTTCCGGAACGTTTATCTGGATCTGAGTTGGGCTTACCTGCTCTCGCCAAACGGCGCGAAAGCGGCGCTGAGCGAATGGCTGGACAGCGTGCCCGCCACGAAGATCATGGCGTTTGGCGGCGATTGCGGGCATGAGGATCATGTGTATGCTCATCTGATGACGGCCAAAGACACAGTGAGCCGGGCGCTGGCGGACAAAGTAGAAAAGGGCTGCTTCGATATTGATCACGCAAAATGGATCGCCGAACAAATCTTTTTGACGAACCCCTATCGCGTCTTTCAGCTCGAAAAGGCCGGCGTGCGGAAAGAATGAACGGCGGCCGCGTCGTCTCGCCGCCGACACGCCATGTCTTACGGGCGATAGTCGGGACGAATGAACGGCTCGCGCTTTTCTTCTGAGACGAGCATGCCGTATTTGCGCGGATGCCGGTAGGCGTTGCCGTGAATCTCGCGGCGACGGTAGTCGCGTATATCGTCGATCGGAAAATCGGCGAGATAAATGCCCTCCCGCTGCCCGGCTTCAATGATAAGGGAGTCGTGCGAACCGTCTTCATTGGGCATGTAGGCCATCCCGTCGAACGCGGTGGAATGGCCGTTGCAGTCCGGATGCCCGGCTGGGTAATTGACCGTCGCGATGCCGACCATGTTTTCGTAGGCGCGCGCGCGAAGCTGAGACAGGCGGTTGATCTCCATGGGACAGGCGTTGGGAACGAGAATGATTTCTGCGCCTTTGAGCATCAGGATCCGCGCGCTCTCCGGCTGCTCGCGGTCGTAACAGATCATCGCGCCGATTTTGACGCTGCCGCCCTGCGTATCCAGATCCGCCACGTAAAAATCATCGCCCGGCGTCAAAACCCGCTCTTCTTCGGAAAAATCGCAGGTATGCACTTTGGCGTAACGCAGAACCAGGCTGCCGAAACGGTCGAACAGGAATAACGTATTGCGCGGCGACGGGTCATAGGCTTCCAGCGCCGTAACCCCAATCGCCATATTCAGCTCGGAAGCGAGCTTTGCGAACTGCCGAATAAACGGACTGTCAGCGCGGACGGCCGCGCTTTCAAGCGCTTCCGTTGTTTTCGGAATATCGTATCCGGTCGACCACATTTCAGGAAACAGCGCGATATCCGCGCCGGCGGCCTTCGCTTTCCGGCACGCTTCCATTCCTTTATCCGCGTTCTCCTGAAGAGAATTGCCGGGAAGCAGCTGGAGAAGCGCCACCTTCAGACTATTCTTCATCTATTTCTACACGCTCCTCGCTTCTATTTCCTGGAAGCCTCCAAAGCCTCCCACTTTTTGCGGATACGCTCGT
The DNA here is from genome assembly GCA_017620115.1 of Clostridia bacterium. Taxonomy (GTDB): domain Bacteria; phylum Bacillota; class Clostridia; order Christensenellales; family Aristaeellaceae; genus Firm-10. The sequence continues at coordinate 15,180 of JAFZRB010000076.1, forward strand.
ACACGGAAGCGTCAATGTGAGGCGTGCCTTTGGAGAAAGGAGGCACCCACATGTCGCCCGCGGTTTCGCGATCGGTGCACATGGTGTCGTTGCGCCATTGATCGCGGTCTTTTTTCAGGCGCATGTCGGGCAACTCCATGGGACAGCCGCCTGCCAGCACGGACTTGTACGCAAAAATACCCGGCAGCGCCATGTCCATAGCCTCGTAGACGTCGATGGTGTCCGCGTCCTCATACCCCTGCAGCTTGCGGATGAAATTATACATCATGTAAAAATCGGAACGGGCGTGCCCAAAATCCTCCGCCACGTCGTCGAAAGGCCGCGCAGGATGGAAGTCTTCTTTGACTGTGGTGTCGTAGCCGCCGTCATAGGCGTCCAGGTTGGTGATCAGACGGCACACGCCCACATCCTCGATATCGTCGCGGCAGGTCTCCATACGGCCTTTTTTGCCGTAAAAGGTGTACCAGACGGAATCCTTGTACAGTTCGCCGTGCGTGCTTTTCACAATGGCCCCATTTTCCATTTCCACCATCTCCACGGCGAACAGGCCCCCCTTGCCGCCGGTACGCCTCAGGCGCTCCGTCATGCCGCTTTCAAATCCTGTCACTTTGACCGGGCGCAGGCCGGTCGCGTGGACGATGGGACCCAGAGAATGAGTGCAGTAGAATGTGACGTAGCTGTTGTAACGCCAATGGGTGGGATCTCCATAGGTGATCCTGGGGCGTATTTCCTCGCAGTTATGGATGTATTCGCCCTCGGCGTATTCCAGCTCGCCCAGTCTGCCTTCGCGGTACAGCTCACGGACGCGGTACGGGCCGGGCATATAGCAGTAATTTTCGCCATAGGCGTAGATCATGCCGGTGCGTTCCACGCATTCGACCAGCTCCACGGCTTCCTTGAGCGTGTGCGCCGGCAGAACCTCGCTGAGCACGTGCTTGCCGGCCTCCATGCAGCGAATGGCAAACGGAGCGTGCTGATGGGCGTAATTGGCGAGAACCACGGCGTCCATGTCGTGCCTGATGAAGTCGTCAAAGCTGGCATAGTACGCCACGCTGTCGCCGCAGATCCTGCGCTGCTTCTCGAGCACCTCGGGCATCTTGTCGCATATGGCGACCAGCTCGACGTCCTGCCGCGAAGCGTGCGCGTAATCGATCATGCTGTGGCCGCGATGGCCGCCCAGAACGCCCAGACGAATCTTTTTCATCGTTATCCTCCTTGTCCTGTCGGCGTGATAGTATACTTCTGCGCGACAGCCGCGATGCCCTTGCATTAAAAACAAACTTCTCCAAAAAAGCAATATTCCACTTTAAAGGTGGAATATCCGGAAAAATTGCTCTATGGTTACATTAAATGACGCGCGCTTGTTGTTTGAACGTTATGCTATTGCGTGTTTTTCTGGAAATTGTTATAATAACAGCGCAAGAAAACCAAACAAAAAAGGAGGACAAAGATCATGAAGAAACTCGTTTCTCTGCTTTTGGCCGCGCTTCTGCTCATGTCGGCTTTCAGTTTCGCGGCCGCTGAGGAGCCCTACAAGATCACCGTCATCTGCACCTTCTACGGCGCCAACACGCCCGACTACGAGAACAGCTCCATCTGGCAGAAGGTGGAAGAACTGACCAACACCGATTGGGACATCACCTGGGTAGCTCCCGGCGATGCGGCCCAGAAGTTCAATACCGTGATGGCGTCCACCGATCAGCCAATGATCTACGTGATTCCTTCCGGCGCCACGACGAACGCCAACTACATCGACATGTGCCAGAGCGGCATCTTCTGGGATCTCACCGACTACATCCAGAACAGCGATCTGTTCCGTAACGAGCTGACTTCCCCCGCCGCTCTGAACGCGACCTCCATCGACGGCCGCAACTACATGTTCCCCCTGATCTCCTCCGCCACCCGCCTGGGCCTGATTTACCGTCAGGACTGGATGGAAGCGCTCAACGCCAAGGGCTATGATCTGGTGCCTCCCACCAACATCGAAGAGTTCAAGGCCATGGTCGAGGCTTTCTCAACCGGCGATCCCGACGGCAACGGCATCAACGACACAATCGGCTTCGCCTACTGCGATGACGACGACGAAGAGCTGGATTACGCCGGCTTTAACCTCATCCAGGCCATGACCGGCGGCCCGGTCGGCTGGGGTTTCACCGAAGACGACAAGCTGATGCCCTACTTCTTCTTCGACGAATATTTCGAGACGCTCGATATCTTCAAATGGATGTACGACAACGGCTACATGAACAGCGACTTCGCCGTGAACACGAACAAGCACGATCCGCTGGCCAACAACTGGTCCGGCTCCATGTGCACTTCCGCCACAGGCGCCACCTCCAATGACTACGATAACCTCAACTCCCTCGTGGGCGAAGGCAAGTGGTTTATCGAGGCCCAGCAGGTGTTCTACACCGCCGACGGCAAGCGCGTGACCTCCTCCACCATGACCCCCGGTTCCCTGGACGGCGTGCTGATCTCCAAGATCGCCGTGCCCACCGAGGCCGAGCTGGAGAAGCTGCTGAACCTGTTTGAGATCATGAGAGACCCCGAAGGCGAAGTCAACAAGGTCATGAGCATCGGCATCGAAGGCGTGCACTACGAGATGGTTGACGGACAGCCCGTCTCCACCGAAGAGCAGATCAAGCTGCGCGAGAAAGAGAGCGAAGCCGTATGCAGCTATATGATTCCCCGCCGGATCGTGGGCATTGACTATGGCGGAGCCAAGACCGAACGCCAGATCCGCAACCAGAAGATCCTGGACATGAACGCCGAGAACGAAGCCTACGCCGTCGTCGACCAGTCTACGCCCTACATGACCACCGATCTGCGGAACGCCCAGTATCAAATCGCCACCATCATCTCCGATGCCCGCGTGAAGTACATGGTCGGCCAGATCGACAAGGACGGTTTCATCGCCGAGACCCAGCGCTGGCTGGACGAAGGCGGTCAGGAGATCGTTGACGCCGTGAACGCCGCCTATCAGGCTTCCAAGTAATCGATAAACAACCGGTATTCGGGGGACAGAGCAAGGGTATATGACTCTGTCCCCTTTCCCTTTGCAGAAAGAAGGTGCGATTGCGCATGGCAGGCGTCGCAAATCCTCTCGTCCGGATGAACGCGAAAGCGGGCTTGAAACGGGTGTGGAAATACCGCTGGCTGTATTTCCTCCTGATTCCCGGCATCCTGTATTATATCTTCTTCCAGGCCGCCCCGTTTGCTTTTTTCCGCATATTGTTTCAAAAGTATTCTCCTCAGATGGAAATGCTGGGCAAACAAAGCCCCTGGCTGGAGCCATGGTATCGGAATTTTGAAGTTTTCTTCACCGGCAAGGATTTCTGGATGCTTACCGGGAATACGCTCGCGCTCGCCCTTCTGAACATAGGCATCACTTTCCCGTTCCCCATCGTCCTCTCGCTGATGCTCAACGAAATCCGCATCAACCGGTTCAAACGTTCCGTTCAGTCGGTTCTGTATCTGCCGCATTTCATTTCGTGGGCGATACTGGTTTCCATCGTGATGATGATCTGCGGCCCGGCGCCCACCGGCGCGATTAACACGATGCTGAAAGCCGCCGGTAAGAGCGCCATTCCCATGATGGAAAGCCCCGAGTGGTTCCGCCCAATGTATGTCATTGAAAACATCTGGAAGGAATCCGGCTGGGGCACGATCATCTATCTGGCCGCCCTGTCCAACTGCGATCCGCAGCTGTACGAAGCCGCCGTCATCGACGGCGCCGGCCGTTGGCGGCAGATGATACACGTCACCCTGCCCGCCATCCGTTCCACGATCGTCATTATGCTGATCCTGCGCATGGGCAGCTTCCTCGACAGCGGTTTCGATCAGATCTACCTGATGATGAATTCTCTGAACCGCAGCGTCGCGCAGGTATTCGATACTTATGTCTATGAGGTCGGCCTCTGCGGTCTGTATAAGCCCGCGAAGGACATCAGCACATATTCCTATGCCGCCGCTATTGGCTTTACGCGGTCCATCGTGTCCACCACGCTGATTCTGATCACCGACCGCATAACGAAGGCGTTAGGAGAGGAGGGTCTGCTGTAATGGCCAGAAAAAAGAGCGGCTTAGAAATGAGATTGAATCAGAGCCCCGCCGGCAGAGCCTTCGACGTCTTCAACCATGTTTTCTTCACTCTCTGGGCCCTGTTGATGATGGCTCCGCTGGTATATGTGCTCGTTGGCAGCATATCCACGACCGGAATGACGTATATGAAGTTCGGCAATTTCACGCTGGAGGCTTATTCGTCCATTTTCAAAAGCGCGCGCACCATGGGCGCGCTGCGCAACAGTATGATCATCACCGTTGTCGGCACGGCCATCCGGGTCGCCTGCACGACAGCGACGGCCTATGTGCTGAGCAAAAGCTACCTGCCCGGCCACAGGGCCATGATGGTGATCGTGATGTTTTTCTATCTGTTCACGCTGGGCCTTATTCCTGATTACATCGTGGAAGCCAATGTGTACCATCTCAAGAATACCTGGTGGGCGCTGTGGCTCAAGGGCGCCATCGGTTCCTCCAACCTGATTGTGATGATGAACTTCTTCCGCAATCTGCCCGCAGAGGTGGAAGAAAGCGCCCGCATCGACGGCTGCAACGAGGCGCAGAGCTTCCTCCATATCGCCTTACCCATGTCTAAAGCCGCCATAGCCACTTTCACGCTGTTCTATGCCGTAGACATGTGGAACGAATACCTCAAGTCCATCATCTACATCGACAACGCGGACAAGTGGCCCATCACCGTGTGGCTGCGTCAGTACATCGTGATGTCGCAGGGCAATATGCTGGAGGATATCAGCGACTATGTGGAGGCGTGGCTGCCATCCAACGCCGTCAAATTCGCCACGATCATGGTCAGCACCATCCCGATCATCATGGTCTATCCTTTCCTGCAGAAACACTTCGCCAAGGGCGTGCTGGTTGGCTCCATCAAAGGATGAACAAAAAAAAGAGCGGGAAACAAGCGCCCGCCCTTTCCGACCGTTCATTTTTCGCCTTTCTGCTTCACCCGCCTGCGGTATTCATACGGCGTGATCTGCTCTATGCGTTTGAAAACGTCCGTGAAGTGCGCAACCGTGCCGAACCCCACCGTCCTGGCAATCTGGGCGATGGTCATATTGTCCTCGCGCAGCAGTACGACCGCCCGAAGCACGCGCGTCATATTCAGAAACGCCATCACGCTCATGCCGGTCACTTCTTTAAAGCTGTGGCACAGATAGTACTTGCTGATGAAAAAAAGGGCGCAGAGCGAATCCAGCGAATCGATTTCCCCCATATTGGCGGAAAGGTATTCCGCGATTTCATAGATTTTCTGATGCTTGGGGCTGAGCACGACAGGTTCATCCACGGCGTTTCCAAGCGAACGGTGGAAATTCAGCAGCAGCTTGAAGACGTTGCAGTGAACCTCTTCCTCATAGCCAAACGGCTTTTCTTTTGTAAGCCGGTCGATTTCTTCAAAGATGGAGGCGATGGCTCCGCAATACGGATTATCCGGCGTGACGATCACGGCCGTTTGGCTCAGCAGGTAATCAAAGCTGATCTGAGGATAAGCCGTGGAGAGGGTGCCCAGAAAATCCGGGTGAACTTCCAGGAGCATGCGTTCGTGACACTGTTCGCCGGCGGAGGCTGTTTTGTGGATCCGGTTGGAGCTGATCAGAATGCTGCAGCCGGCTGTGAGATGATAGGTGCGGTTTTCCACAAAGTACAGGCGCTCGCCCTCTTTCAGATAGTACAGTTCAATGTCCGGATGCGCCTCATTATAAACCATGATATGCTTATCGCGCTTTTCCGCGGCAAAGGACATATACTTCATAATGTTCTTCATAGACAGAAGAGCCTCCCACGCGCGAGCGACAGAACCTGAAAACAATCCATGATATGGTTATTATAACTGATCAAAAACAGAAGTGTCAAGGAGGATACCGCGATGAAATACATCGGGAACTGCGCAAAGGATCTGAACATAGCATATATCGGCGGGGGATCGCGCGATTGGGCATGGTGCTTCATGCGCGATCTGGCGCTGGAGGAGCAGATGGAAGGCGCAATCCGATTGTACGACATTGATCGCGAGGCCGCCGAAAACAACGCCATCATCGGCAACCTGATTTCCGGACTCCCGAACGCCAAAGCGCGCTGGCGTTATACAGCTGTGGACAGTCTGCGGGAAGCGCTCATCGGCGCGGATTTTGTGATTATCTCCATTCTTCCCGGCACCTTTGACGAAATGGAAAGCGACGTGCACGCGCCGGAAAAGTATGGCGTGTATCAGGCTGTGGGCGATACCGTAGGCCCCGGCGGCTGTATCCGCTCGCTGCGCGCCATTCCCATGTTTGTTTCCTTCGCCGAGGCGATCAGGCAATACGCGCCGGACGCCTGGGTGCTGAACTTTACCAATCCCATGGCGCAGTGCGTGGCGGCGCTGTACGCCGTCTATCCCAACATCAGGGCTTTCGGCTGCTGCCATGAGGTTTTTCACGCCATGGATCTGCTGTGCTGCATGCTGCGCGACAAGCTCGGCGTCAATGTGCGGCGGCAGGCGCTGCGATGCGCATTGAGCGGCGTGAACCACTTTACATGGATCACCGCCGCCTGCTATCATGAGATCGACCTGTTCCCGCTGTTCAGGGCGTTCTGCCTCGAGCATCTTGAAACCGGTTACGATGAAAGCGGGCACGATTCGTGGCGCGGCGATCCGTTTAAATGCTCTCATCGCGCGATGATGGATATGTTCCTGCGCTATGGCGCCATTCCCGCCGGAAACGACCGCCATATCGCGGAATTTCTCCCGCCGTGGTATTTGAAAGACCCCGAAACGGTCAGGAACTGGGGGTTCAGCCTGACGCCTGTCGCGTGGCGCAAGGAGGATCTGAAAAAGCGTCTCGCGCGAAGCGACCGCCTGCGCCGCGGCGAAGAATCGATCGCTTTGGAGCCTTCCGGGGAGGAAGGGCATCTGATGATGAAGGCGCTGCTGGGGCTGGGCGATATGCTCACCAATGTCAACATGCCCAACCGCGGCCAGGTTCCCAATCTCCCGCTCGGGGCCGTGGTGGAAACCAACGCGCTGTTCGGCCGCCAGGGCATAACGCCCGTGCCCGCCGAATTGCCGGGCGGCCCGCTGGGTCTTGTTATGCCCCATGCCGTCAACCAGAAAAACGTGCTCAAGGCCGTGATGAGCGGCGATAAAGAGCTGGCCTTCCAGGCTTTCCTCAACGAGCCGCTTTTGCAGGGCGTATCCCCGTGGGACGCCCGCAGCCTGTTTGAAGAAATGCTGAAAAACACCGCCCCGTACCTTCCGGAGGCATTCAAAGCCTGAAACGCAAATCTATATTCGAAAGGGGATATCACTATGATGCACATTACCGTAAGCCCGGATGCCGCTTCCCTCGGCCTGCACGCCGCCCTTGAAACCGCCGGGATCCTGCGCGATGCCATCGCCAGGGACGGCCGCGCCCGCATCGTCCTGTCAACCGGCGCCAGCCAGTTCACGACGCTGGAAGCCCTCGTCATCCAGCCGGGGATTGACTGGAGCAAGGTGGAAATGTTCCATCTGGACGAGTATGTCAATCTTCCCGTCACGCATGTCGCCTCCTTCCGCAAGTATCTTCAGGAGCGCTTCGTGGACAAGGTGCATCCCGGCAAGGTCAACTTCGTGGACGGCACGCCTGAGTGCATCGCCAGGCTGACCGAAGAGCTCGACAAGGGGCCCATCCACGTCGGCCTCATCGGCATCGGTCAAAACGCCCATATCGCCTTCAACGATCCGCCCGCCGATTTCGACACGGAAGACGCTTACATCATCGTCAACCTGAACGATACCTGCAAGGCGCAGCAGGTGCATGAAGGATGGTTCCCCACGCCAGACGACGTGCCGAAACAGGCCGTCAGCATGAGCGCGAAGCGCATCATGCTGTGCGAGAAGATCATCTCCGCCGTGCCCTACGTTGAAAAGGCCAACGCCATCGAAGCCACCCTGCACAATGGACTGACCAACATGATACCGGCTACCATGCTCAAGACGCACAAGCACTTTTCCCTGTACGTGGACAGAGATTCTTTCAGCAAGGTTGCGCTGAACAGAATCCTGCCCGGAGAAGGTGAAACCGGCTTTGAACTGACGGTGTATACCGCGTAAACACTGTCAATAGCGGAAGCGCCGCGGCAGGCGCTTCCGCTGTCCGCATAAAGGAGGATTTTCTGTGCAGTATCGCTTTGAAATGCTGAAAGGCGAGCACTGGTGGGGCGGCACTGTGGCCAGCGCCGCATGTCCGCTGACCGTTTATTCCGAATACCATCAGGATTTCCGTTACGATTGCGGCAACCAGACCATGCCCCTGTTCCTGTCCGATCAGGGACGCTGCATCTGGAGCGACGACCCCTTCAAAGTCGATGTCGCCGGCGGCTGCTTTGAGATCGAGGGTGAGACGGTCACTCTGGAAAGACTGGGCTCCTGCCTTCGCGAGGCTTATCTCGAAGCGCAGAAGCTCTATTTCCCCTGCGACGGCAGGGAATTGCCGGAAGCGTTTTTCAAAACGGCCCAGTACAACACATGGATGGAGTTCACTTACTATCCGACGCAGGAGGGTGTGCTCAGGTTCGCGCAGGACTGGCTTGATCACGGCTTTTCACCGGGCATCTTCATCATCGACGAAGGCTGGCACGGCCGCTACGGCGTGTGGGAATTTGATCTGGCGCGCTTTCCGGATCCGAAGGGCATGGTGGACAGGCTGCATGAGATGGGCTTTAAGGTGCTTCTGTGGGTTACGCCCTTCGTGTGCCCGGACGGCCCGGACTTCGTGCGATCCCTCCGCCCTCTGAAAGGCACCGATCCCGAAATGGCAAAGCATTTGTACATGCGCCGCGCGGAAGCCAGCGAGGATGACGAGGAGATGGCCAAGATCGCCATCGTTCAATGGTGGAACGGCTACGGCGCCCTGCTGAATCCGGCCAATCCGTGGGACGCGAAGTTCCTGGACGACAAGCTGCGGTTCCTGATGAAGGAATACGGTGTGGACGGCTTCAAATTCGACGGCGGTTCGCCGCATACTTACTGCTCCTCCAATGTCGTCAACGGCACCCTGGCCTGTGAAATGTCCCCTCACGAGCTGAACCAGGCCTGGAACCGATTCGGCAGCCGCTATCCCTATCACGAATACAAGGATACCTACAAAGGCGGCGGCAAAAACTGTATTCAGCGCCTGCGCGACAAACATCCTACATGGGATGGCATGGGCATCAATCAGCTGGTTCCCTGCGCCATCACCTGCGGCCTGATCGGGCATCCGTTTGTCTGCCCTGATATGGTGGGCGGCGGCGAATGGAGTTTCCGGTTCCTGCCGGGCTTTGAGATGGACGAGGAACTGTTCGTGCGCATGGCGCAGTGCTCCGCGCTGTTCCCGATGATGCAGTTTTCATGGTCGCCCTGGAGCTGCCTGAGCGAGGAAAACCAGAAAACCGTGCTGGCGGCGGCCAGGCTGCATCAGGCGCTGGCGGACGAAATCCTCTCTCTCGTTCATGAAAGCGAAAAAACCGGCGAGCCGATCCTGCGCACGCTGGAATACAACGATCCGCACAGGGGCTACGCCGGGATAACCGATGAATTCATGCTGGGTGAAAACCTGCTTGTCGCGCCTGTTTTGGCAAAAGGCGTTTTTGAACGCAGGGTATCCTTCCCAACAGGCCGCTGGCAGGCCGCGGACGGCTCTGTTTATGAAGGCGGAACAGATGCAGTACTCGCCGCGCCGCTGGATACGCTGCTGTGGTTCCGCAGGGTTGAGTAGGCAGGCTGTATTGATTCTTCAGAGGCGCTTGGGATTACTTCGCGCCCTTTTCCCTGGCAAGCGCCTCTGCTTCTTCCGAGCGCGCCTCCTCTTCCCTGCGCCGCAGGATCTCAAGCCACTGCCGGCGAACGGCCTCATAGACGGACGGATCAATCCGGGGCGTGCCCGCGGAGCAGGTCGGCAGCAGTTGATCGCCCGCCGCGGAGGCGATGGTGCAGGCCGTATCATTGCGGAATTCGTCGCGCACCTTCTTCTGGCGCAGATCCGGGATCCGTATGGGGACGCATCCATTGAGAATGGAGCGGTAGGCAAAGATGCCCGGCAGGCTCATGCTCAGCGCTTCGTACACGTCGATGATTTCGGCCGTTTTATCGCCCAGCAGACGATTGATGAAGTGCTTCATGCAGTAGTAGTCGGAGCCGCCGTGGCCGAAGTCGTCCGCCCCTTCCTCCATATCGACCAGATAGCTTTCCACAGGCCGTTCCGCATACTCGCCGGAATACTCGTCACAGTTGACGTAGAGGCGGTAAACGCCGTCGTTGTCCGCATCCTCGCGGGCGGACTCCATGCGGCCTTTGGAGCCGTATAATGTATACCAGATCGAATTGCGGTACAGATCACCATGGACGCTCTTGACGAGTCCTCCATTCTCCAGCGTAACCATTTCAATGCCAAACTGGCCGCGCTTTCGGCCCATACGGCGGGCGCGATCCGTTTTCAGGCTTTCAAAGCCAACGACAGATACGGGGCGCAGCCCAGTGATATGCACAATCGGTCCCAAAGAGTGCGTGCAATAGAATGTTGAGAAGGTATTGTTCCGCCAGTGATCGGGATCGCCATAGGTGATTTCAGCATTGATACTTTCACAGTTGTGCGCGTATTCACCCTCGCCGTATTCAAATTCGCCCAGTTTGCCTTCGCGGTACAGCCTGCGCATTTCACGGGGCGCCGGCATAAAGCAGTAGTTTTCAGCATAGGCGTAGATCATGCCCGTTTCTTCTACTGTTTCCACCAATTCTACGGCTTCCTTCATGGTCTGCACAGGCAGCACTTCGCTCAGCACGTGCTTGCCGGCCTTCATGGCTTTGATGGCAAAAGGAGCGTGCTCCGTGGCATAGTTGGCCAGCACGACAGCGTCCATGTCGTGTTTCAGGAATTCATCATAATCTGTGTAATAGGCGATCGGCCGGCCGGTCATTTTCTTTTTCATCATGTCCAGACCTTCCGCCCACTTGTCACAGATAGCTACGATTTCCGCATTGTCCACCGCCGCGCAGTAACGGATCATACTTTTTCCGCGTCCTACGCCGATCACGCCGATGCGCACCTTTTTCATTTCTCCGCTTCCTCCTTGCCGTGTTTCCTTCCCCTAACAGATGAGCCGCGGGGATATGAAAGCCGCGGCTCCTTTTCAACATATGCAGGATTATGTCAGGCAAAGTCCAGGGCGATCGATCCGCCGTCAAAAGTGATTTCCGCTTTTGTGCCTTTCCACGGCATATTGACGAAGGGACTTCCGACGCTGACGTCGATCTCTTTCACATAAGGCTCGCCGTCAATGGTGGAATCGTTGCTCCCGTCCAGCTTCATGATAAAGGTATTCCCGTAAAGACCCGTATAATGCATCGTTTCGCCTTCAATCGTCGCTTTCAGCCCGCACACGGCGTCTATGAACGCGTCAAAGGAGGCGTAATCGCGCTGCCTCGCGGTTTCGGTAATGACGGGCGTCCATTCATCGTCGCAGATGAGAAAGGCGCCCTCCGCATTGCAGCTGACTGGTTTATCCTTGCCGGCCTTCTCAAGATGGCAGGCGCCGCGAACTGCCTTAACG
>JAFZRB010000077.1 GCA_017620115.1 Clostridia bacterium
ACCGGCGAATGCGTGGCGTCCACCTCGTCGGCGCGGTACACGCGGCCGGGCGAGACGATGCGGATGGGGGGCTTGCGGGTGGTCATGATGCGCGCCTGGACGGGCGAGGTGTGCGTGCGCAGCACCACGTTGTCGTCCACATAGAAGGTGTCCTGCGCGTCGCGCGCGGGATGGTTCTTGGGCAGATTCAAAAGCTCGAAGTTATAGTGGTCGTATTCGATCTCGGGGCCCTCCACGGCCTCGAAGCCCATGCCGGTGAAGATGTCCAGCAGATCGTTCAGAACGATGTTCATCGGGTGCAGGCTGCCGGCGGCGCGCGTCGCGCCGGGCAGGGTCACGTCGATGGTCTCTTTTTTCAGTCGGTATTCCTTTTCCCTGGCGCGGATGGCGGAGGCGGCCTCGTCGATGGCCTGCTCCAGCTTTTCGCGGGTTTCGTTGACGATCTGGCCCATTTTGGGGCGTTCCTCGGCGGGCAGCTTGCCCATGCCGCGCAGAATGGCGGTCAGTTCGCCCTTTTTGCCCAGCACGCGCACGCGCAGCTGCTCCAGAGCGCCTGAATCCTGAATGGTTTTCAGCTCCTCAGTCACGTGCTCCCTGATGGATTTGAGTTGATCCTGCATGGTGAATGAACTCCTTTCGCGGTTAGCGTACAGTATGCCGGATGGGGAAAAACAAAAAGCCCGTCCTCTGAAGGGACGAGCCGGAATCTGCTCGCGGTACCACCCGGATTCGCCCGCGCAGGCGGGCCTTTCGTTCCGGTATCGGGGAACGGCTTCGTCCGCGCTTACTGGCCGTTCAGCGCGGAGGCTCGGGAGCGAACTTCGCCCGCCGCCTGCTCCGCGCGCTCTCAGCCGATGGCGCGCGTTCTCTTTAGAGCCTGCCCTGCGGGGTACTCTTCTCCGTCTCTGCCTGTTATGCAGTTATGAACAGTATAACATGTTTTCGCCGTTTGCGCAACGCCCGCGGGTGAAATTAACAGGAGAAAAAAGAGGAAAACCGCTCGGCCCCGTTTATAGCAATGTCATCAATTTACTCCATGAGTCGGGTGTCGCAATGCAGTGCCTGCCCTTTTCCCCTCCCCCCCTTCCCCGCTTTGGCGGGGACGGGGGAAAAGATAGATATGGGGCTTCGCCCCATACTGAGCAGGGCTCCGCCCTGCACCCGCCTGGTGAGTTACCCTAAATTGATGATATTGCGATTACAGATACATCCCCGGATCGTAGCCGCAGTCCGGATGGGCTTCGCAGGGCGCGATGCGGAAATGCGTCACGGCGTTCCTGGCGAGCGTCAGCCGCGCGACGAGCGCGCCGTCCTGCTCTTCGACGCCTCGCGAGGCGCACAGGGGCTGGGCCGACTGGCGCAGGAAGGCCAGCTGCTCCGCGTTGAGGCTGGCGGGCTGGCCCATGCGCAGCCAGTGCGCGAGGGGATTGCCGTGATCATCGTCCACCGTGCGGGTCAAAAGCGCCAGCGGGCCCTTGCCGGGCAGGCGCAGCGCGATTTCGAGCGCGTCATCACGTCCCTGGCCGCACAGGTTCCAGGCCACGCCCTCCCATTCGCCGTCCCCGCGGCGCATGAGAACGAGGTTATCGTCGCGATGGACGCATTCGCCCGAGAGGTTGTTGAAGAAGTGGAACGTCCACAATGTGGGCTTGGGGATCAGGCCGTTCGCCATGAGGCCGAAGCCGCCGTGGAACGGCGTGGACGGCACGCCCATTTCCTCGAACACATCGCCGAACGTCCAGTAGCTGTAGCTGGCGGCCACGTCGCCCAGCCGCGCCAGCAGGTTCGCGACCGTCGCGGCGTTCAGCGCGGTGTCGTGGATGGGGCAGAAGGGGTTGTAGCTGGTGTTGAACTCGGTGATGTGCATGGGCAGGCCGCGGTAGCGCGGGAAGCTGTCGATGATGTCGCGGGATTCCCGCATTTCCGCCAGCAGGTCGTCCACGGTGCGCATACCGTGATACAGATAGCGGCCGCGGCGCTCCGGCGTCAGGCCCATGTAGGCGTGGCGGCTCACGAAATCCACTGGCAGCGCCTTTTCTTCGCAGAAGCTCAGGAAATCGCGGATCCAGTCCTGCGAGCCCTCGCCGCCGCAGATGGCCGGGCCGCCGACCGGCATTTTCGGCAGCGCGCTCTTCACGGCCGCCGCGGTGATCTCATACAGCCGCAGATAGGCCGCCTTGTCGGCGTTTTGCCAGAAGCCCGGCAGGTTCGGCTCGTTCCACACCTCGCAGGGCCACGCGGAGACCTCGTCCTCCCCGTAGCGCTCCTTCAGGTGCAGAAGCGTGGCGCGAACCAGGTTCGTCCACTTCGCCTCGTCGCGCGGGGGCGTCACGTTGCCGCGCCAGTAGAAGATGGTCTGATCGCCGCTGGCGAGCTGATCGGGCATGAAGCCCAGCTCCAGGAACGGGCGGAGCCCCGCAGCCCTGTAGCTGTCCATCACGCGGTCGAGGTAGGTGAAGCAGTACGCCTCGCGCTCGACGCCTTCCGCGTCCTTATAGGGCTGGCAGACGGACATGTCGCCGCAGAACAGCCCGTGGCCGCGGATGTGGCGAAAGCCGCACAGCGCCTGAACGGCGCGCAGCTGATCCTGGTATTCCTGGTGCAGCGCCAGCCCCATGCGGCCGGTGCCGACGCAATAGGCGGCGTTGTTGTGAAACGCCGCGCGGCTGTCCTCGCGGACGGCGACGATATGTTCTCTCATGCGTGTATCTCCTCCTGCGCTTTTTCGGCGTCAAATACGATCACCTGGTCCTCCGGCAGCGCCGCCTCGACGGTGTGGATCCCCATGGCCCGGCCCGTGTCCACCGGGCGCGCGGCGGCGACGGCTTCGTCCGTAAGGCCGTTTGCGAAGGCCTCAAACGTTCCGCGCCCGAACAGCGCCGCGCGGTGCGGGCAGATCACGCTGTCAAACGGCAGCTCCAGCAGCGCGCGAACGTTCTTCCTGTACGCGCGCAGCGGCAGCGCCTCCGGGAAGAACAGCCACGTGGTGGGGTTCCAGTCGTCGCCGGTCAGCAGCAGCGACCGCTCGGGAACGCGTACGACCACAGAGCCCGGCGTGTGCCCCGGACAGGGAATGATCTCCGCCGTGAGGCCGCCCAGGTCGATGGTCCCGCCCGCCGCGCACTCGGGCTCCGGCATCCGCGCGGACAGATACATGGCTCCGTTCACGGCGACGCCCTTCGCCCGCGCCGTTTCCAGCACGCCGCGCCGCCGCGCCTCGCCCGTGTAGCGCGCGTACACGGCGCGCTCGTCGGGATGCATGCGCACGGCGTCGAACCACATCGCGCCGGGCGCGTGGTCGTGATGCCCGTGCGTCAGCCACAGCGTCACGGGCCTGTCCGTGAGCGTGCGCACGAACGCCGCGACGTTTTCGACGCCGTAGCCCGCGTCCACCAGCAGCGCGCGTTCCGCGCCTTCGATCAGCGTGAAGCACACGCCCAGGCAATCCTCGATGTGGTGGACGCCCGGCAGCAGCTCGCGGTCGATAAAGGCCATGCCGTCACGCTCCTCTCGGGCGATTCTCTTCGACGCTCGTGAATGGTTTCCGTATTTTTGCAAAGCCGTCTGTCACCTGGCGCGCCGTAACGATGAGACACCGCCGTTCTGCCGGACGCGGCGTTATACGATGTTGACGGGAACGCCCGCCGCTTCCCGCAGCCACTGCGCGCGCGCTTCGAGCGCCTCCCGGCTCAGGAAGGATTCATTGTCATAGCCCGCGGCGCGTCCCAGTCTGCGGGCCTTTTCCAGGCCTAGCGGATGATACGGCTCCAGGTCGATCCAGCGGACGCCCCCGTGCGCCGCGGCCGTACGGGCGATGGCTTCGAAGTGCCCGTCCGTGAGATTGACGTCCGGAATGATCGGGCAGCGCAGCGCGATGGCCGCCCCGGCCCGGCTGAGGAAGGCGAGATTGTCCAGTATGAGCGCGTTGTCCGCGCCGGTATAGCGCCGGTGGGCTTCGCCGTCCGCCAGCTTGAAATCGAACAGGAACAGGTTCACGTGCGGCAGCATGACTTCCAGCGCGTCCCGCGCGCAGCAGCCGCAGGTCTCCAGGCACACGTGCAGGCCCGCCTCGCGCGCGCCCCGCGCCAGCGCCAGCGCGAACGCGGGCTGCGCCATCGGTTCGCCGCCGGAGAGCGTCAGGCCGCCGCCGCTGGCGCGGTAAAACTCCACGTCGCGCAGCGCCTGGGAAAGCGCCTCCTCCACGCCGATTTCGTAGCCGCACAGCTCCAGCGCT
>JAFZRB010000078.1 GCA_017620115.1 Clostridia bacterium
AAGGACATCGCCGCGAGCCTGAACATCAGCGTCTCACAGCTGAAGCTGGTGTTCCGCGAACAGACCGGCACTTCGGTGATCGGCTACCTGACGGATCTGCGCATGAAGGAGGCAAAGCGCCTGATCCGCGAGAACCAGTATAACTTTACCCAGATCGCGGACATCGTCGGCTTTGAATCCATCTATTACTTTTCTTCCCGGTTCAAACGGATCACGGGCATGACGCCCACCGAGTACGCGCGCACGCTGCGGCAGTAAACAATGGGGTTTCAGGCGCCAGGAGGCGCTGATCAAAGGAATACAATTCAAGGAGGTATGATGATATGAATATGCTCGACACGCTGAAGGGTTCGTATTTTTCCGAGATCCTTCCGGAAGGCTGGGACATGGAGCGGATCATGGCCTGCGTCTCCAACGATCCGGCTTCGGTGTTTGACCGTCAGGATTTCTGGAACGAGGGCTTCGAGCCGGTGAAGTGCACGAATCTTGAGGAATTCGGCGTCTACATGGGCCACGAGATCGCCATGCAGATCCGCCAGACCAGGGAAGAAGGCCGCAAACTCATCCTGATCCTGCCCGTGGGCCCGATGGGGATGTACAAATGGGCCGTGTACTTCCTGAAGCAGTGGAAGGTGGACTGCGGCCACGTATACGGCTTCAATATGGATGAATGGGCGGACGCCGAGGGCAATACCCTGCCCGGCAGCGATCCCGCCGCGTTCCAGAACGCCATGACCGAGGCCTTCTACGGCCCGCTGGGGGAGCTGGGCGTGCCGGTGGAGCAGCGGAATTTCGCCACGAAGGAAAATCTGCCCACCTATCCCGAGAAAATCGCCAGGCTGAAGGCCGAAGGCGCCAGGCAGGTGCTGGTGTACGGCATCGGCCGCATGTGCCACATCGCCTTCTGGGAGCCCCATTTCGCCACGGAATACGCCACGCGTGAGGAATGGCTGAAGGCGCCTTACCGCGTCGGCGCGCGGCTGCATCCCTTCACCATCGAGCAGAACGCCATCACCTCGTTCCGCTCCAGCTGGCCGCTGATCCCCTGCTATGCCAACACCATCGGCCCCGCGATCATTTTCAGCTCCGACTATGCCATCGGCGGCGCCGACGGCGTGCTTTCGCGCGGTATGCAGTGGCAGGGCATGAGCTTCTGGATGACGCTGCGTTACGGGCCCTGCAAGCAGGTCACATCCAGCAATATTCCCACGATGCCGGGCAAGCTGTTCTTCATGGAGGAGCTGGCCGGCCCGCTCTGCGCCGATACCAACTGATCCTTGCTCCGCTGATACAACGCCCCGAACCGTTCAGATGGCCGATTCGGGGCGTTCGTTTATTTGGCCGTATTGCGACAGGAAACTGGTTCGCGCTTTACGGAACGATAGGCGTGTCAGGATCTTTGACGATGAGATCCAGCGAATACTTGGTCGCGAGCGGTGGTTCGCGGCGCAGGTATCTGCCCTGCGTGAAATCCGGGAAATCCACCGGCGCGCCGCCGCGCGCGATGGACGCGGCGGAAAGCGGCGCGATAGCCATCATGGTCAGCGTGTCATAAACGTCGATGGGCGTCTGCGTTCCCGCCTTCACGGCCTCGATGAAGGCGCGCAGCACCAGCCAGTCTATGCCAGAATGGGAATCCTCCAGCGAATTGGCCTCGCATTCCTCGTAAATGGGATGATCGTGTGCCGCCATGTATTCAGACAGCGACGGCGCTTTGCCTTCCTTCATGCCCTCGAGGTATACCCAGCCGACGCGGTCGTTGGCGTTTCTGTTGAACAGACCGCTGTGCTCCATGGCGAAGCCCTTTGTGCCGCGGATCGTGCAGCCCCTGCTGTAGAACGGGCGGGGGATCGTAGTGTCCAGCTCCAGCAGCACGGTTTCGCCGTTTTCGCAGGTCAGTATCGTGTTGACGATATCGCCCTGGCGGAAGGCGTAATGGCGCAGCGGATGCTCATCGAGCTCGGGATGGGAGTCCATGTAATCCGCGATGCCGCGGCTCTTGGAGGCGAACGACGCCAGCGTCATGATCCTGTTGCCGCGGTTGATGCCCAGAATCTTGGCGATCGGGCCGAATTCATGGGTGGGGTACTGCTCGCAATTGCGATGGGCATACTCCAGGAGCCGGTAATGCTTTGTGTCCAGGCGGCCTTCCCCGTTTGCAAAGAGCTCGTTGCGCGGCAGGTAATGCATATAGCCCCCGCTGCAGTGCACGATCTCGCCGAATTTGCCTTCTTTGGCCATGCGCAGCGCCATCAGCTCAAAGCGGCCGTAGCAGCAGTTTTCGAGCATCATCAGCGGCGCGCCCGTCGCCTTGTACGCGGCGAGCAGCTCCCAGCATTCCGAAAGGTCGTAGGCGCAGCCCACTTCAACGGCAGTGTATTTGCCCGCGCGCATGGAATCCACGGCAATCTGAGAATGCATATTCCACGAAGTCGCGATGACCACGCAATCGACTGCGGGCTCTTTGAGGATCTGTCGGTAATCGCTCACAAACAGCGGCGTTTGAGCGCCTGTTTTCAGATAAAAGGCGCGCGCCCTGTCGAGCGCCTCCGCGTCCGTATCGCAGACCGCCGTAACGCAGACATCCCGCATTTTGGTCAGGCAGTATTCCAGCAGGGAAAAACCACGCCGTCCCAGGCCGATCAGCCCCACGTTGACACAGGATTTCATGATGACAATGACCTCCTCAGATTTGGTTTTGTTTGTCAGCGCATGGAAAGAAATATACCGAATAATACTGTGAAATCATTATACACGCCGCTTTGCGATAACGCTTTGCAATATCGGCTGTATTATTTGTGATATCGGATAATGCCCTCTTCCGACGGGGGTCTCGTGATATAATCCGACGAATAGCCGTTTCGCACAGGCGCGGCGGTATCAGAAAATGGGCTGGCTCATACGGACAGCCCATTCACGACAGGCGCGGATTTTTCAGACGCGCAGCTTCACGAGCGCACCGGGCGCGACCGAAACCTTACGGAAGCGTTCCTGATAGAACAGGCCCAGCTTTTCGGCCAGGCTTTCTTCCGTATCGACCATGACTTTGACCGTCGCGGACATCGCGGTGGGGTTTTGGATGCAGAGCTGTCCGTCTTCCAGCCAGGCGTTGACATGGTCGGAGACGCTCACGATCCCTCTCTCTTTCAGGACATATACGCCCGGCACCTCCAGGCAGGTGAGCATGAGGGAGGTCTGCGGCCATGATGAAGAGCCGAAGATCGAATCGCCTACGTTGTGATTGCCCTCCCAGTCCGACAGATTGACGCGCTCGCACATTTCGCCGGGCATCAGTTCATCGCCCCGGACTGTGCGCATCGGGCGCGCCGGATATGAAGCCGACTGCGGCATGTAATGCGCGATTTCCCGCATGAGGCGCAGATAGCGTTCGTCTCCCGTATACCGGAACAGCTTCAGGAACGGCGCCGGAGACGCGGTGCACATGCCCGGCGCGGAATGTTTGTTCTGCACGTTCGCCCATACGCTGCCCGCGGTGCGGATGCCCATCCGGCCGAAGCGGCTGTCCTTCGGGAATTCATAATCGTAGGCCACGACCCAGCTGGCCATCTGGTGCGCTGCGTCGCAGGCGCGGCGAAGCCATTTATCCTCCCCGCAGGCCTCATACAGCGCCACATAGCTTTCCAGCAGCGCGGCCGCGCTCTCGGAGTCCGGCGCCTGGAGGATCTCGCCCGGGCCGCCGGTGGTGACGCCCGCGCGCGTCGCCGTGCGGTCGTAGAATTCGCCGATTTCCTTTGCCGCCTCCATATATACGGCGTCGCCTGTGACCAGCGCGGCGGCGCACAGCGCGGCCGGCGCGATCGCGCCGGAGGTCGAATTGCCGACGACGATCTCGCCCGTCTCCGCGTTGATAAACTGCCCGAGCTGGCCATACCGCTTCCACAAACTGACCAGCGCGTCCGCGCCGGCGATCGCGCTCCTTTCGATTTCCCTCGGCACGTCCAGCTTCATGCGGCGCAACGCCTCGATCTGCTTGAACATCAGGTAGACTAGATCCGCGTGTTTGCGCACCAGAATGAGGTAATACTTTTCCTCGTAGTACCCAAAGCAGTCGTGGTACACTTTGCCACCAAAGACGATGCCATAGAACCAGCCCGCTTTGCTCTGATAACGGCCGGCAAAGAGCAGCGTCTTTATCGACCGCTCCCGCGAAAGATCGCTTCCCTCCACGATCAGCGGGAAGGTCGTCATGCCTCCGCCGACCCATCCGCACTGCCACTGGCCGAACTTCGACGTGTCCCGGCCGTCCAGCGCGTTCAGCGCGTAGAAGCCTTCCTTTTCTTCAAAGTGGTTGCGGTTCATCTCGGCTTCAGTCATTTCCCAAAAAGCCGAAAAGGGCAGGCAGGCTTCCGCGCCGCCGGTGAAAAGATCGCTCCGCTTCTCAAAGAACAGCCGGTACAGCGCCGGTATATCCTCGCAGGGCGCGGCGTACACCCTGTGGGGGATGACGGTCTCTTCGCCTTCGCGGATTGTCATCAGCGCGTCCGCCTCGGGATTTTCGCGCAGCGACGGATAGCCCTCATACCAGCGATACACCAGCATGCGCCTGGCGGGGGCGCGCAGCGTGACGCGCAGCCGGTCGCCGATCTGCTCGAGCGTGACGCCGAAGTTCAGCCCATGCGCGCCCTGGCCGGTGAACAGCAGGAACGCTTCCTGTCCCGCCTTATTCAGCACGCAGACGCAAGGCGCCGCCATGTCGCCGGTGGTGACGTCCATGCGGCTGTCGCCCTGCGGGGAAAGGCGGGGGACCTCGGTCATACGGGTCGGCGGGTTCAGCCCCATTTCGCTTTCGAGGAACATCGGCGGGTACTTGCGGCGCACCGCCTCGAAGCGGTTTCCGTCGTACGCGCAGGCGGGAATCATGACGTAGCTGTCTCCGATCGGCGCGTTCAGCTCATACGAAACCCAATAGCCCGCGTCGTCGGAATCGGCGAGCGCGGTGAAGCGGGTTTCCTCCTCGTTGTGGTCGACGCGCGCCGGATGGGCGCTGCCAAAGGAAAACTCAAAAAACATGCGTGTCCTCCGTTAATGCCGTTCCTTCACTCATCCATAGAAAAGGGGAGGCACAGCCTGGTGCCTCCCCGGGGAACTGTTATCGCTTATTCATAGCGGGCAGCTTTCTCGATGGCGGCAGCCCAGGCCTGCTCGTCATAGGCCATCATGTCCGCAAGGCCCAGCTCTTCGGCATCGGCGATCATCTGCTCGACGATAGCGTTGAACTCGTCCTCGTCCGCGGCATAGACAGCCAGCCAGCTCTGCGTCGAAACGACATCGCCGATCTGAGTCTTCAGCATCTGCATATCATCCGGCAGCGGAGCGATGAAGCTGTTCGCCAGAGGCAGCGCGACATAGTTGCCATTGGCAAGCAGGTAGTCTACCGTCTTCGTATAGCCGGTCACAGCCGCGACCTCGTCTTCCAGCTTGGTGGTGGTAGGCACATAGGTCTCCCAGTCGGTGTAGCTCTGCGGCGCGCCGTAGAGCTCGCTCACCGTGCCGCTGCTGACGGGGTTGGAGTTGATGACGCTGGTGCCGTGGCCCAGCGTGTCGCCACCGGCCAGCAGATAGGTGGGATCCTGACGGGCCAGCAGGCCGGTCTCGGTCAGATAGGGCTTGCCCTCATCGTTCAGATCCCAGGTCTCGCCCTTCGGGCCGTTGTACAGAATGAAGGTCTTGTCCGGGTTGCACATGAAGTCGATATACTCAGCGCAGCGTTCCGGATTGACGGCGTTGTGGGAGACGGACCAGCACCATTCGGTGCCGATGACGTTGCCGAAAGACATCGGAACCTTGCTCTCCGTCGGCAGCACGGTAGCGAAGCCGGTGGGCTCGTCGGCGTTCACGCGCTCAGGCGTGTTGTAGCCGTCGACAGCCCACATCCACCAGCCGAACAGCACGCGGCCGGCGTTGCCCTTTTCCAGAGCGTTGTTCCAGTTCTGGGTCATGGAGTCGGGGTCGAGGATGCCCATCTGATTGGCGGTGAAGTACCACTTCAGGCCATCGATGTAGGCGGAGTCGGCCCGCAGGGTGGTGGTGAGCTCCAGCGTGTTGAAATCGACCTGCGCGAAGGGCAGCTTGCCGCCCAGCTGGTCGCCGGAGTCGACGCCGCTCAGCAGGGAGAACTGCTGGGCGTTGTGCATGGTGATGCTGTCCCAGTCGTTCCAGGCGGTGATGGCGTACACCTTCTGGCCGTCTTCATTCTCGGGATAGATATCCTGCATTTGCTTGAGCACGTCCAGGTAATCCCAGGTCGTCTTGATCTCAGGGCTGCCGATCTGCTTGTACAGATCCCAGCGGATCGCCGTGGACCAGTTCAGGCTGGGCTTGGCGGGGCCGACGAGGTTCGCAATGGCGTAGCATTTGCCGTCGGTCGTGAAGGCGTCGGCGTAGTAGTTCATGGCGGTCTTCATGTACTTCTGCGCGTTGGGCATGATGTCCGCGAAGTCGTCCAGAGCCAGCAGCTGCTCCGCGTCGACGCAGTTCTTCAGCTGCGTGCCGTTGTGGAAGATGACCATGTCCGGCAGGGCGTCAGCCGCTACCAGGGCCAGCAGTTTGTCGTCGTCGCTGCTGCCGGGAACCAGCTCCAGGGTAATGCCCAACTCTTCGAACAGGTAGTCGGTCCACCAGGTGCCTTCCAGCGTGCCGGAGACGTTGGCCGGCAGGGACAGCATGGTGATGGTGATGGGCTCGCGATCGCCGTCGGCCATCGCGATTCCGCTCATCATGGTCAGAACCATGGCCATGACAAGCAGGACGGTCAGAATCTTCTTCATGAGTTCTCCCTCCATCTATGATATTTGCGGAAACCCTCCGCATGGGAAACAGGAAAACGGGACGCGGCGGCGTCAGCCCTTCACCGCGCCGATCATGATGCCCTTCACGAAGTATTTCTGGAAGAAGGGATACACCAGCATGACCGGCAGCACGACGACCACCGTCACCGTCATGCGAACGCTGGTGGCGGTCAGCATGTTGGACAGATTCATCGTCGCGGCGGCTTCCGGGTTGGAGCGCATCGTGCGCGCGATGGATTCCGCCTCGTTGAGGTACTGATACAGCACATACTGCAGCGTGTACAGATCGCTGCTGGTGACGAGGAACAGCGTGTCGGTGAAGGCGTTCCACTGCCCGACCGCCGTGAATATGGCGATGGTCGCCAGCATGGAGATGCTCAGCGGCAGCACGATGTACAGATAGCGCACCAGATATCCCGCGCCGTCCAGCTCGGCGGATTCCTCCAGGGCCGCGGGAATGCTCTCCACATAGGTCTTATACAGGATCATGTAGAACGGCGACACCGCGCCCGGAATGACATAGGCCCAGAAATTGTTGATCATGCCGAGGTTCTTCATGTTGATGAACCAGGGGATGAGGCCGGCGTTGAAATACATGGTGATGATGACGAAGCGGTACCAGAATTTGTGCATCCAGTATTCCTCGCGGGACATGGCGTAGCCAACGAACGACGTGCCTATGAGCGTAAAGAGCGTGCCCAGCGTCGTGCGTCCGACGGAAATCATCGTGGCGCGGGGAAAGCCCTTCATCTGGAACACCTTCGCGTAGTTGTCAAAATGAATGCCCTTCGGAACAAAGAGGATCTGTCCCTTGGACACCAGCGAGTTGTCCGAGATGGTGTTGATGATGATGTAATAGAAAGGGAACACGCAGATGATCGTAAAGAGCGTGAAGATCAGATAGATGAGGATGTCGGCAATGCGCGAATCGCCGTACCTGTTTTTCAGGATGCTCTGCCTGCTCAGCATGTGCGTCTCTCCTTCCTCACAGTATGCTCTGTCCGCGCACGAGCTTGCTGATCCAGTTGGCCACCGTCAGCAGGATGATTGAAATGACGCTCTTCAGCATGCCGACGGCGGTGGCGTAGGGGATCTGGTTGCCGGTGATGCCCTGATTGTAGACGTACAGGTCGAGCACTTCGATGTAGTTTTTGTTCATCGCGTTCGAGAACACGTAATACTGCTCCATGCCGTTGTTGATGATGTTGGCGATGGACAGGAGCAGCAGCACGAAGAATGTCGGCAGCAGGCTCGGAATCTCGATGTGAAGGATGACGTGACGGCGCCCCGCGCCGTCCACGCGGGCGGCTTCGTAGAGCGTCTGGTCGACGCCGGTCAGCGCCGCCAGATACATGACGGCGCTCCAGCCCAAGCCTTTCCAGGTGCCGTAGGCCCACATGGTGAGCCACACGTGGTTTCGGCTGGCGAGGAAGTTGATTTCCGTATTGATGATTCCCCAGCGGATCAGCACCCGGTTCACAAAGCCGTCGCCCACCGAGAACATGGCGTAGGCCACCGAATAGACCAGCACCCAGGAAATGAAGTTGGGCAGCGTGGTCAGCGTCTGCACGATGCGGCGGTATGACGTGGAATGGATTTCGTACAGCATGATGGCGAACAGCATCGGCAGGGGCGAGGTCGCAATACCCAGGAAACTCATGCCCAGCGTGTTGCGCAGCACGCGCATGATGTCGCGGATGCGGATGGAGCTGCCCACGATGGACTGGAAATACTTGAAGCCGACAAACGGGGTTTTCGACAGCTTCATGCCCGCCTTGTAGTCAAAGAAGGCGTAGCGCCAGCCCAGCAGTGGCAAATATGAAAACAAAAAAACCAACACCAGAAACGGCATCGTCATCAGGAACAGACGAAAGCCGGGCGTTGTCCAAAATTTTCGTTTGGCCTTCACGCATATCATCCCACATACATGTTTTTTACAATTCTTTAAAGATTATACCCCCTCTGCGGGGAAAAGTCAAGGGTAAACCGCCGTTTTTTTAGCGGCCGCGCCGGTTATTTCGTGGTTTACTGAGTCGGCAAATAATGGTATAATAATAAAAAACATGCGGGAGGGTGAATCACATGTCTATACCGCTGGCGTCCGACAGAAAGCCGCTCGTGACGATCGTCATTCCATCCGACGCGACAGAACAGGAGAAGTATGCCTCCGAAGAATTGAGAAACTATCTCGACCTGATGACTTCGGCGGTGTTTGAAATCGCCAGCGCGCCGTTCGACGGCCCGCAGATCGCGCTGGGCCGGGCGGCGAGCGCTTTCCTGACGCCGGACGACGGCCTGGGCGAGGACGGCTTCATCCTGCGCACGCTGCCTGAGGGCATCGCCATCGAAGGCGGAAAGCGCGGCGTGATCTACGGCGTCTACGAGCTGCTGGAACGGCTGGGCTGCCGGTTCTTCACGCCGGAATGCGAAAAGGTGCCCTGCCGGGTAGAACTCGTCGCGCCGGACATCGACGCGCGGCAGGTACCCCAATTGGAGTACCGCGACCACAACTATTATTTCTACAATGCCTGTCCGCGCTTCGCGGTGAAATCGCGCATCAATGGGCATTTTCCGCAGATCCCGGAGAAATTCGGCGGACATCAGCCGTATACATGGTTCGTGCATACCTTTGAGCAACTCGTGCCCACCGACGTGTACGGGGCGGATCACCCCGAGTATTTCGCCATGTACGACGGCGAGCGGCGCGTTCTCAAACACCGCACGCAGCTCTGCCTGTCGAATCCCGACGTGCTGGCCATCGCCACGGAGAGCGCGCGGGCGGCTTTGAAGGCGCATCCCGGAACGCGCATCATTTCGATCTCCCAGAACGACGTGTCGCCCGGCTGCCAGTGCGGGAAATGCCGCGCCATCGACCGGGAGGAGGGGAGCGCCGCGGGCACGCTGCTGCGCTTCGTGAACGCCATCGCTGAGGCGCTGGAGCCCGAGTTCCCGGATGTCGTGTTCGATACGCTGGCCTACCAGTACACACGGCCCGTGCCCAGGATCACGCATCCGCGGCGCAATGTATGCGTGCGGCTGTGCTCCATAGAATGCTGCTTCTCGCATCCCTTCGAGAGCTGCGACGACGACCGCAGCGTCGCGCTGCCGGACGGCACGAGATCCTCTTTCATCCGCGATCTGCGGCAGTGGGGCGCATTCCACGACAGGCTGTATATCTGGGACTATACCACCTGCTTCGCGCACTACGCCGCGCCGTTCCCGAACTGGCGCACGCTGCAGCCCAACATGCAGGCGTTCGTGAAGAACAACGTGAAGGGCGTGTTCGAGCAGGGAAATTCGAGCAACCGCGGCGGCGTCGATCTCAACGACATGCGCGCCTACATCATCAGCAAACTGCTGTGGGATCCTTACTGCGACGTGAAGAAGCACATCGAGGAGTTTACCGACTATTACTATGGCGCGGCGGGCTCGTTCATCCGCGAATATATAGACACTCTGTGCGACAAAGCCGAGCGGGACGACATCCACGTGGGCTTTAACGACCAGACGGACACACCCCTTTATTCGGACGAAATGCTGGATCGGCTGGACGCCATCATGGCCCGCGCTCAGCAGGCCGTGCAGGGCGATCCGCTGCGGCTGTGGCGCATCGGAAAGGCGCGGCTGAGCGTGCGCTGGGTGCGGATCAAGAACAACGCCATGCTCAAAAACCGGCTCGATCCCGAAGAAGTGAATCGGTTCTTCGCCGACTGGCGCGCCTACGGAATGGGCCGTCTGGACGAATGGGTGTGCCAGGAGACCAGCCACCGGGCGCTGTTGAAAAACATGTGGCGCGGCGTGGAATTCTACGAACACTGGCTCACGGAGGGCCACGACGACATCTTCTGACAGGCGCCAATAAAAGACCGCCGCGCGGAATGACCCGCGCGGCGGCGTTGCTATGCGGCGTTAAGCCGTTGTCGCGAAAATGGAATTACTTGGCCAGCCAAGCGTCCAGCTGAGCCTGGCAAGCGTCGATGACATCCTGCAGGCCGGCGGCGTACAGTTTGTCCAGCATCTCAGGCACGACCACGTCGGGATCGACGGTGCCGGTGGTGAGGCTGTTCATGTACTCGTCCTTCACAGCGGAGATCTGAGCATACTGGTTCTCGAAGCCTTCAGAGTTGAAGGAGAAACCGGAGATGTTGGAGACCTCGGCGTAAGCGGCGATGTCGGCATAGTAGCGCTCCCACTGGTCGATGGCGGGCGGCGGCATGGTGCCGTCAACCTGCTCCTGCATGCAGGCCACAGCGCACAGCGGATAGGAAGCCTGAGAGAAGAGCCACGGGCTGTAGTTGGAGGTGCCCAGCTCGGTCTGCAGGGCGGCCTTGGCGGTGTAGCCGTTGTCCAGGGTGAACTCATAGTAGTTCACGTGAGTGCCCTCGATGCCGCGGGCCAGGATATTGCGGTACTCCCAGTCGGTGTTGACCAGCTGCTGATACTCGAGAGCGGTCTTGAAGCGCGCCTCGTCGTCCTCCAGGACGACGGAGAAGGCGTTCATGGCGCCCTGCACAGAGTCGGTGTTCAGGATCGGGCCATTGTAGCAGGTCATGCCGCAGGAATAGCCCTTGCTGGGAGAATAGTCGTAGCCGGTCCAAGCCTGGGCGGTGAAGATGTGGTTGTGCTTGTCGTCAACGGAATCGGTGACGGCGGCGTCGGGGTTGATCAGGCCCATCTCGTACCACTTGCGCAGCACGTGCAGGCGGTCCATGACCAGCGGATCGTCGAACTCGACGCAGACCTTGTAGGCGTCGTCGCCTTCAGCGCCGAAGATGACGCCGATCATGGGCGTGCGGTCGATGAAGTCGAAGCCGGTGTCCCAGCCAGCGGGGGTCTTGGCGATTTCGAAGGCATATTCGCCTTCGCCCATGGAGCCCTGCAGAGCCACCAGGTAATCGGTGATCTCGTCCCAGGTCTCGATGCGCTCGGGCAGCTCGAAGCCGTTGGCATCGGCGAAGCCCTTGTCATAAACGATGAAGTTCATGGCGGCGATGTCCTTCGGGACGGGGATGGCGTACAGGCCGCCGTCGGCGGAATGGGCGATCTGCCAGGTTTCCTCGCTCAGGATCGCGTACAGGTCGGGCGTCCACTCCTGGATCTTGCCCTCGATGTTGGCGAACAGACCGTTGGAAACGGCGACGTTGAAGTTGTTGTACCAGGAGCAGGTGAAGTACATGTCGTACACTTCGCCGGACTGCATGGACAGCTGAATCTGGTCGTTGGTGAAATACTGAATGTCGCACTCGACGCCCAGCTTCTCGCGGGAGATCTCATTCAGAGCCTCCAGGACGATGGCGTTGTCGATGGGCGCGGTGGAACCGGAGCCCTGAGCCCAGGTCAGCTTCACATAGTCGTCCGCAGAAGCGGTAAAGGCGGCCATGCTCAGCACCAGGGTGAGAGCCAGAACCAGGGAAACGAGTTTCTTCATGCTTGAAACCCTCCTTTAAGAATTATTACAAACAGCGATTCGCTGCCGTAACCGTGAAAATCATCCCTTCACCGCGCCGATGGTCAGGCCGGACACGAAGTACTTCTGGAAGAAGGGATAGGCGCAGGCGATGGGCAGAACAGCCACCATAACCATGGCCATTCGGATGGTCTCGCTGGGCAGGTTGGCCGAAGCGTCCGTGCCCATCTTGTCCTTGTTGCGGGTGAGGAAGGTGATGCTGTCCTCCAGCGCGATCAGCACGTACTGCAGAGGATACTTATCCTGCACGTTGCTGGAGAGGTAGTACTTGGCCATCATCCAGTCGTTCCAGTACTGGAAGGTGAGGAACAGGCCGATGGTCGCGATGGCGGGCAGGGAGATGGGCAATACGATCTGGATGAAGATGCGCAGCTGCTGCGCGCCGTCGATCTTGGCCGATTCGATGATCGCCTCGGGTACCGACGTCTGGAAGAAGGTGCGCATCACGATGCAGTAGAAGCTGGAACAGCAGATCGGCAGGATCAGCGCCCAGTAGGTGTCCTTCATGCCCAGAACGCCCGTGTTGATCATGTAGCTGGCCACGAGGCCGCCGCTGAACAGCATGGGGATGAAGATAAACCATGTAAAGAAGCCGCGCAGGCGGTAATTGGGCCGCGACAGGGCGTAGCCCATGGTGGAGGTGGTTACGAGACCCGCGACCGTGCCAACGATGGTGATGACGATGGAGTTGACGAACGCCCGGCCGATGTAGCCGGTCTGTTTGGCCAGATAAGCGTAAGCGCCAAAGCTCCAGGCCTCGGGGAAATAGCTGTAGCCGTTCTTGGCGACCGCCGCCTCGTCCGAGAGGGAGACGATCAGAACCAGCAGGGCCGGCAGAAAGCACAAAAGCCCGAGAAAGATGAACAGGGCGCTGATCAGCACGTTGGTCGTGGGCTTGACGCGCATGTATTTAATGGGCTCAACCTTAACCTTTGCCATGTTTCACGCACTCCTTTCCGTAATGCGCCGATCAGAACAGACCGGCTTCGGGGTCGATCTTCTTGACGATGATGTTCGCCAGGATGATCGTGATGCAGCCGGCGACGGACTGCACCAGCGAAGCGGCCGACGAAATGTTGATGTTGTTCTGCTCGAGCAGCGCTTTGAACACGTACACGTCGATGGTCTGCGTGATGTTGGTC
>JAFZRB010000079.1 GCA_017620115.1 Clostridia bacterium
CAACGATGGTTTTTCGCCGAGAATGAGACGGGTAAGCTTATTTTCAGAGCACACTACATAACTCAGGGCCGTGTTCTTGCTGAGGTCGAGCGCGGTGAGTTGGTTGCCATCGCAATATAAGGTTCTCATTATTGTATTATTGCTGAGGTTGAGCGTGGAGAGCTGGTTTTCGGCGCAATCCAGCGCGGTCAACACGGTGTTTTTGCTGACGTCGAGACTGGTGAGCTGGTTTCCCCGGCAGCCCAAATAGTCCAATTCCGTGCACGGAGTGACATCGATGCTGGTCAGGCCCTCCTCACCCACGTATATGGATGTGTCCGCAACCGAATAGGCCCACGCCGTGCCGCTCATGCACAGCGCCAGCGCCAGAATGACCGCGAAAACCTTCTTCAAAG
This sequence comes from Clostridia bacterium, assembly GCA_017620115.1. GTDB lineage: Bacteria > Bacillota > Clostridia > Christensenellales > Aristaeellaceae > Firm-10. The sequence continues at coordinate 396 of JAFZRB010000079.1, forward strand.
AAAATCCCTCCCGATAATGTTGATGAGGATATAGAAAACCTATATTCTTAACACAATCTAACATATTCCGGGAGGGCAATCAAGTTAATGTTTTGTTAATAGAAAAACCCGTTTATCGGCTCACCATTTCCGCTTGGTTTCGACCACTTTGCCGGTGATGGAGAACCCGTCCAGCGCCTCTCCGCTCAGCACCAGGTCGCTGTATTTTTCGTTGAACGGATGGAGCACCACGGTCGCGCCATGGCGCAGGTATTTCTTGATGGTGCCCTCGCTGCCGTTCACCACGGCCACGACGATGTCGCCGTTCTCGGCCGTGGGTTGACGGTGAACCAGCGCCAGGTCGCCGTCGTTGATGCCGGGCGACATGCTGTCGCCGTGCACCTGCAGGAAGAAATACTCCGAGGGCGTGCCCACGTCGGCATAGTCCACGCCGAGGATCTCCTCCAGCGCCAGGCCGTCCCATCCCGCGCGCACGCTGCCGATGATGGGAATGGGACGCAACGACCTCACGGGGATCACGCCGCCCGGCAGGGCGGAGCCCGCGCGCCCCGGCCAGCCCATCAGCGCTTCGGGCGTGGTTTCCAGCGCCTCCGCCAGCGGCTCAAGCACGGCGCTGGGCAGAGTTCCTATGCGGCTGTTCTCATAGCGGTATATGGTGGTGCGGTTTTTCCCCAGCGCGCGCGCCAGGTCGTCGACGCTGACGCCCAGCTCGAGCCGGCGGCGGCGAATGCGCTCGCCGATGGTTTCCTGTTTGCTCATACAAATCACCGCCCCGATTATACCATATGCGGGCCCGATATGGATGAAGCCTGTGTAAAAAGAACAGATGATCGGCATTGCCGGCGTTTCGTCAAAAAACTGCGGCGCTTGCCCTTGCTTTTGCGCGGCTTCGCTGGTATAATGAATCCAGTAAGCAGAAGGAGGAGATTTTCATGAAAAAGGCTATGATCGGCTATCAGGTGTATTCCGCCCGCGAAGAGGCGGCGAAGGATCTCAAGGGCGTTCTGAAGAAGCTGGCCGAGCTGGGCTACGACGGCGTCGAGTTCGCCGGCTTTTACGGCCACGGCGCGGACGAAGTGAAGGCCATGCTGGAGGAGACCGGCCTGAAGGCGATTTCCGGCCACCAGGCGCTGCCCGAAACCATCGACGAGATGTTCGCGCAGATCGCGTTCTACAAGAAGATCGGCTGCGAGTTCCTGGCCGTGCCCTATCTGGACGAGGCGCACCGCCCCGGCAGCGACGGCTTCGGCAAGACCATCGGCGACATCTATCGCTTCGGCAGGCTGTGCAGGGAAGCCGGCATTCAGCTGCTCTATCACAACCATGATTTCGAATTCGTAAAAATCAGCGGCGAGTACGGGCTGGATTTCCTCTATCACGCCGTGCCGGAGGACATCCTCAAGACCGAGCTCGACGTCTGCTGGGTGAAGTACGCGGGCGAAGATCCCGCCGCGTTCGTGCGCAAGTATACCGGGCGCGCGCCCATCGTGCACCTGAAGGACTACGTGGGCAAGAAGGGCGAGAAGTCGCCCTACGCGCTGATCAGCAAAGACGGCAGCGGCAAGGACGACGGCGCGGCCGCCGACCCGAACGACATCGCCTTCGAGTTCCGTCCGGTGGGCTACGGTTGCCAGGACGTTCCCTCCGTGGTCGAAGCCGGTCTGGCCGCCGGCGCGGGCTGGTTCATCGTGGAGCAGGATCAGTGGTACGACCGCCATCCGCTGGAAGCCGCGAAGATGAGCATCGACTATCTGCGCTCCATCGGGCTGTAATTTCCCCAAAAAGAAAAACCACGCGCCCGCCTGTGAATGCGCACGGCGGGCGCGCTTTGCGTCTCCGAGATTCAGCTCGCGCAGTATGTCGCCCGCGTCCTTTAGCGGGCTGACATAGCCTTCAAGCATCTTCGCCTTGGCGGCCAGGCCGCGGGAGCGCGGGTTGATGTAGATGCGGCATTTGTTGCGGCCGTTCCGCGCCTCCTGAATCAGGTTCAGCGCGGCGGAATTGCCGTCGAACGCCAGCAGCGCGGAAGGCGTTCTCTTGAAGACCTCGTAGGCGAAGCTCTTGTAAAGCCCCATGCCGGAGCTCTCGATTGACACGAGGATACCGACGCCCGCTTCGGTCAGCTTCGTCTTTTCCGCGCGCGTGATCATGTTCGGCACGATGGCGAACACCCGGAAGCGTCCGCCCGCGCGCTGAACCAGATAGCCCTCCTGACCGGTCAGCGTGTGCCCCACGACAAAGCACACCCTTTCCGGGTCGGCACGTTCCAGGAGGGTGTCGATGAACGCCCTGTCCTCGGCCCTGACCGCGGTGCGGTGCTGGCTGTTGTTGAAGCTGCCGCCCGCGAGCACGATGGGGAAGAAGCCCTCGGGCAGCGGCGCGATCCGTCCGCGCAGCTCTTCCTCCGCGCTGATCTTCCATCCGGCCTGCCAGAGCTCCTTTGATGTCTGCTCCGCGCTTTCCAGCCGCCTGCGGTAGTAGAGCTCGATGTCGCCGCCGGGACAGGCGGCCCGGAAGGCTTCGCTCTTTTCGGCGAAGGCGCGGCGGCTGAGGGCGAGCACGGCGTCTTCGGCCCGGCGCATGCTGCACAGCTCGTCGTGGGTCAGTCCCAGCAGCTTTTCCAGGCTCAGCTCTTCGTCGATGGAGTTTGTGCCGTACAGCGCGCCGCCGTCGGTTCCCTGCACGCAGCTGACACCGGCCTTCAGGTACTGCCGGAGCG
>JAFZRB010000080.1 GCA_017620115.1 Clostridia bacterium
AAAGGGTGATCCGCTTGTTCACCGAGTTTGACCGGCGCATGATGCGCCTGGCCCTCGATCAGGCCCGCCTGGCGCTCGAGGCGGGCGAAATCCCCGTGGGCGCGGTGGTCGCCCGCGGGGATGAAGCGCTCTGCGCCGCCCGCAACACCCGCGAGGCCGACAACGACCCCGCGGGCCACGCCGAAGTCAACGCGCTGCGCGAGGCCGCGCGGCGGCTGGGAACCTGGCGGCTGACCGGCTGCGCGCTGTACGTCACGCTGGAGCCCTGCTGTATGTGCGCGGGGGCCGTCGTGCAGGCGCGCCTCGACCGGCTGGTGTTCGGTGCCTGGGACGAACAGGCCGGCTGCTGCGGCAGCCTGTACCGCATCACCGAAGACCCCGCCTTCGGCCATTTCACCATCGCGGAGGGCGGGCTGATGGCAGACGAGTGCGCCGGCCTGCTCGCGCAGGGCGTCGCGCGGCTGCGCGGGGATTACCGGTACTGATACTGGATCTTATAGATTTCCCGAACCGTGCCGCGCTGCGCCAGCACGAACTCCCCGACGCACCACACCGAATCGTACAGGCCTTCCAGCAGCACGTCGCCGGTGAACAGGTTGTACACGGTGCTGTATTTGCCTTCTTTCTTGATTAGAGTTTTCATTGTGATGCCGGGGCACAGAGCATTTCCGCCTCCCAGAGGCAGCGTCCATTCGCCGCTGTCCAGAACGAGCGTGCGCGCCTCGCTTTCGGCGGTCTTATTATAATAGACCTGCAGGCTCGTCGCCGGGCCATGCGGCAGTCCGTCCGCGACGATCCCGTCCGGGCCGACGAAGATGAAGCCGTTCCCATCCTTGCCATAGTAATAGCCGGCGCACAGGCGGGTGAAGCGCTCGGCGGAAGAGGCGAGTACGCGGTTCTGCGCATCGATCAGCGCATAGGAGCCATCCTCCTTCTGGACGGAGAAGAAGCCGTTATATCCGTCGTAAACGCTCTTGAACGGACCGGGCAGAATGACGTTTCCGTCGATGTCGATGACCTGATAGCCGCCGCCCGCAATGCTTTTCTTCATGTAACCGTCGGCGCCTGTGATATTCTCAAGGTTGGTGTCGGAGGTATACCGCAAGGTCAGCGTCTCATCATACACTTCCTTGTTCCCCTTGATCAGATAGCCTCTTCCGGCTTTCATGCGCTGATCGGAGAGAAGTTCGCCGTTCTCATCGTAGATCCCGGTCTTCAGGGTATAGTTTCCCTCCAGCACCAGCAGGCGACCCGTGGAATAATTGAAATCGGAGGCGACGAGGTCGCCCACGAATCGCCTCATCTCCCTGTCATAGAACCGGGCGTAGCCCTTGTACATCACGTCGCCGTCCTTGGGAAGCCCCTGGCCTATAAAAAAACCGTCCGAGATATAAAGCAGCGCCTCCTTCTTGTTCTCTGTTTTCTCCGTAGCGTAATAGACCATCAGGTAGCGGTCGCCCAGCCGCTTGATGAGCGCCGCCTCGAAGGGGATCAGCTGTTCGCCGTTCTCATCGAACAGGCCGATCCGGTTGACATCCTCGCTCTCCCCGGCCACGGCGTAAAGCCCGCCGTCCAGGTACTTGATGCCCGATTCCTGCCTGTACATCGCCTGCATCCAGTGCGCGACATCGTTCGACGTATCCGGAATAGTCTCCCCGGTTTCGATCTCGCCGACCTTCTCCATGGTCAGCCCGGCAGGAATGCCCGATCCGTCCGCGTATCCGAACGGGGCGAACGAGGCCGCCGCCACGGCCAGCAGGCAGAGAAGCGAAAGCACGCGCAGCATTTTTCTCATGAATGATCCCTCTCTTTCATGCGATGTGTCTATGAAAAGCCCTTACAGTTCCACCTCGTCCCCGTCGTTCAGCGTGCGGATGGGATAGCCGAACGCGCCGTCCAGCGCGTTGATCTCATCCAGCTTATGAAGCGGGAACACGTGGTTGAACAGCAGCGTCTTCGCCCGGCATTTTCCCAGATACGGGCGAACTTCCTCCACGCCGAAATGCGCCATCTCGCAAACCATCAGGTCGACGTCGTTATCAAGCGCGTACGCCGGGAAATCGCCCTTCGCCAGGCGCTGCGACAGGTCGCCGGAGAACAGCGCCTTCTTCCCCTCCGCCTCGACGAGATACGAATACGCCGGGCGGCCCGCCGAAGCCATGTGCTGCGTGGGGAAGGGCGTCACGCGGATGTTCTCATCCTGATACACGGTGTCCGCCGTCATGAGCTTGAAGCGCACGCGCGCCTCGTCCAGCCCGCCCTCCACGGTGCGGATCATCTCCGAGAATGCGTCGATCCCGCGCCGCTCGGTCAGGTAGATATCCACGCTGGTGGTCTTGAAATACCAGCTGAACAGGTCGGCCAGCGCCAGAATGCCGTTGGTGTGGTCGCCGTGGATGTGCGTGGTGAAGATCGCGCGCACCGTGTCGAGATCGACGCCGCGGCGCAGCAGTATGTCGATGAGCGGCGCGCCCCCGTCGATGAAATACCGGCTGCCGTTCGCTTCGATCATCGTCGAGGAACAGAACCTGTCCGCCGCCGGCACGCCGTGGCTCGTTCCGAGGAATGTTATCTTCATAAAAAACAGCTCCTGATCAACTTTTGCAGACTGCTGATTCCCGCTTACGCCTTAACGACGCCCTTCTTCAAAATGATGTTCGCGTACAGCGCGGTCTCGCCGGTCATCACGACGCAGTAGGCCTTCTTCGCGCGCTCGTAGAACGCGAAGCGCTCCATATGTTCGATCTTCACGGGCTTGCCCTCGCTCGCGTCGCACAGGGCCTGATAGGTGTCCCAGATGGGCGTCTCCACGTCGTCGCCCGGCACGACCGCCATCAGCGCCACCGGCGCGTCGACATAGGGATCGAGCGGATACAGCCGCAGGATGGCCTCCAGCACGTCCGGCACAGTATGGCCGTCCAGCCGCACCAGGTTGCGCGCCAGGCCGGCGCCGGGGAAGTTTCCGTCGCCGATGACCAGCTCGTCGCCGTGCCCCATCTCCATGAGAATCTTGAGCAGCTCGGGAGAAATGATGGGAGAGATACCTTTCAACATGACAAAAACCCCTTTCATTCATCGTTTTCAATATCAATCCACACCGGCTCGCGGTGAACGGCGGGGAGGAATTTTGAGAGAAAATCCTCCGCGGTCATGGCGAGCGAGTGGGTGTTGACGCAGGGATGGAACGCCAGGCGCGACTCCCGCCTGAGCGCGCTGTCGAGCAGCAGCGTCACCTGCCGCTCCGCGTCGAACAGCAGGCCCATCGGGCTGATGGAGCCGGGCTTCTCGTGCAGCAGCGCGTAAAGCGGCTCCTCCGGCGCGAAGCACAGCCTCGACGTACCCGCCTGCCGGCTCACCTCGCCGCTCCGGAACGGGGCGTCCGGCCGCATCACGAGCAGGTAAAACCCGCCTCTGCGCCGCGTGGTGAGGAACAGGTTCTTGAGGATCGGCGCGTTCAGCCGCGCGGAGAGCGGGCGGCATTCTTCGATGGACGCCGCGGGTTCATGAGTTATGAAGTCGTACGCGACGCCGAGGCCGTCCAGCGCCGAGAGCACGTCGCGCGCCACGTCTTCCATGCGATCACTTCCTTCGGGCGCAAAGGCGCAGGTCGCGGCCCTTCAGCTCCGCGGTCTGCATGGTCATGCCGTCGAACAGCCGGGAGAACAGGCGTTCGCCGTAACGGTTCAGCAGGTCGCCGGGCGTCAGGTTGGTGGCCATGACCGTGCGCCGGCCCTCCGCCAGCCGCTCGTTGAGCAGCATAAACAGGTATTCCCGCGTGATGTTCTGCATCATGGGCTCGGTTCCCAGATCGTCGATGAGCAGTATGTCGCAGGCAATAAGCTCCCTGAACTCCTCGCGCTTCTCCGTTTCTCCGAAATGCGCGCCGTGCATGGCCTCGAACATGCGGTAGCCCGTGGCCTTGACCGGCGCAAAGCCCCGGGCGACCAGCGCGTTCCGGATGCAGTTCAGCAGAAACGTCTTGCCGAGGCCGGTGTTGCCCATCAGCAGCAGGCCGGGCTTTCCCCTGTCGGGGCAGCTGTCCGCGTAATCCCGGCACAGGGAACGCACCAGCAGCGCGAGCTGGCGCTGCGTATGCGCGCCGTCTACGAGCTCGTCGTTCGGAAACACCGCTTCGTCGTAGCTCTCAAAGGACTGCTCCGGGCCGGAACCGGCGGACGCTTCATAAAGCCGCTGAGCCAGCCGCTGCTGGAAGCAGGCGCACGCCGTGCGCACGCCCGATCCCACGTAGCCCGTATCGCGGCACACGGGGCAGCGATAAATCGGATCGAGATAATCCGCCGCGTAGCCCAGCTTCACGAGGCGCGCGCGCAGCGCCTGATCGTTGGCCGCGGCCTGAGCGCGCGTTTCCTTTGCCAGGGCCTCAGCCCGTTCGGGATGCATGAGCAGCATGCGCGCCGAACGCTGAAACAGCGCCGAACCGCCGCGCACGAGCGGTTCGATGCCCGGATCGGCGGCGATCACCTCGTCCTCGCGCTTTGCGTGAATCTGACTGTTTTCGTCGCGCAGGCGGGCGTACTCCTCGTTCAGAGCGCGCACGACATCAGCTCGCACCATGCTTATCCTCCCCCATGTACTTATCCAGATCGGTGTTCGTCAGCGCGCCGAGCTGCTCCGGCGTATAGGCGCGCTGTTCGTATTGCAGGGCCGTGGGAACAGGCTGCTGGGCGGACGCGGGCCGAATGGCCTCGCGCTGGCGGCGGGCCTCCTCGACGGTGGTGACGCCGCTCTTCTTCCATTCCTTCAGCAGCTTTGTGATGTACTGCGAGGGCAGCTTCGTGCCGCGCGCGCATTCGGCGGCGAACAGCACCACGGGGAACGACGCCAGCGCCAGCCATTCCTCCATCTGCGCGGCGGAGGCAGCCGTCACGCGGGCGTCCTGCCCGCTCTTTTCGTAGACGCGTGCGGCCTGCTCGCGCAGGAGCCGCTGCTTGTCCATGAATTCGGTGATCTGCATGTCGGTCGTGAGACCCATCTCCACGAATTTGG
>JAFZRB010000012.1 GCA_017620115.1 Clostridia bacterium
CGTGTCCTGGTATGACAACGAGAACAGCTACACCAGCCAGATGGTTCGCACCATCAAGTACTTCGCTGAGCTGAAGTAATACCGGCTCAATCGAGGCGCTCTGCAGATCGCAGGGCGCCTCTTTCGTTATATAATAAATATAAACTACAAAAAAGAGCGCCGACATCTTTCGATATCAGCGCCCTCTCAGTGCGGCCAACGGGACTTGAACCCGTACCCATTGCTGGACACGCCCCTCAAACGTGCGCGTATGCCTATTCCGCCACAGCCGCATGTGTCAACCCGTTTGACAACATGGGATATTATACGCGCCGCGCCGCAATTTGTCAAGCCCCATTTTTCCCTATTTTGCCCCGCTCCTCTGGAAAATCTCGCCGGAGGGCTTGCCACACGCGCGAAAAGAGATTAAAATATGCATGATATTGTTTTCTTCTAACCCACGACGCATCGAAAGGAGCCTCGTCCATGGCTTACGATATCATGTCTCTCCTGCCCCATTTCCGGTTTGAAGGCGCGTTTGAGAAGGCGCTCGAAATCAACGCCGGCAACATCAACACCACCTATCACCTGATCTACCGCCTCCCGGACGGCGAAAGGAAGGAATATCTCCTCCAGCGCATCAATACTTATGTGTTCAAGGATCCCGTTGGCGTGATGCGCAACATCGACATGGTGACGCGGCACATAGAAAACGCCTACCGCGCGCAGGGCATCGACAGCGCGCGCCGCGTGCTGCGCGTCATTCCCACGCGGGAGGGCGGCCTGTTCCACCGCACGAAGGACGACGGCTACTGGCGCGCGTATAACTTCATCACCCACGCCACGGCATACGACCGCATCGAACGGCCGGACGACTTTCGCGAGGCCGCGCGCGGCTTCGGCGAGTTCCAGCGCCTGCTGACCGATTTCCCCGCCGGCAAGCTGGCGGAAACCATCCCCGGCTTCCACCACACCGTGCGGCGCTTCGACGCCTTCGAGGCTTCCGTCACCGCGGATCGGGCGGGCCGCGCGGGCCAGCTGAGCGAAGAGATCGAATTCCTCCGCCAGCGCCGCGGCATGATGAGCGGGATCGTTCAGGCGCTTGAGTCGGGCCGCCTGCCGGTGCGCGTGACCCACAACGACACCAAGATCAACAACGTGATGATCGACGATGAAACGCACCGGGCCATCTGCGTGATCGATCTGGACACCGTGATGCCCGGTTCAGCGCTGTACGATTTCGGCGACGCCATCCGCTCCGGCGCTCCGACCGTCGGCGAAGACAGCCCGGATTATGAGAAGGTCGCGGTCGACCTCGATCTGTTCGAAGCCTTTACGCAGGGTTTTCTGAGCGAGGTGAAATCCATCCTCACGCCTGAGGAAATCTCCATGCTGCCGCTCTCCGCGAAGGTCATTACCGCCGAACAGGCCATGCGCTTCCTCACCGACTACATCGACGGCGATTTGTACTATAAGATTCGCACGCCCGACCATAACCTCGTGCGCGCCCGCAACCAGATGGCGCTTGTGCGCGACATGGAAGCGAAATTCGATCAGATGCAGGCTATCTGCCGCAAATACGCGTGATAAACTGAGCGTATTCGCCTGATTATACACGGCAGGTTTAACCCAATATCCCCATATAAGCGCTTGCCCATTCCGCGGCAGGCGCTTATAATGCGATATGTATTCATTATCAGAATTATTGATCTGCAAGGAGACAAGAATCATCATGGTCTATGAAGATATCAGAAGGTTCCTGCCCCATTTCCGCTTTGAGGGCGAGTTTGTAAACGCCTCGGAAATCAACGCGGGCAACATCAACACCACCTACCGCCTGACCTACCGCCTGCCGAATGGCACGGAGAAGGCATACCTGCTCCAGCGCATCAACACATATGTGTTCAAGGATCCGGACGCCGTGATGCGCAACATCGTCAACGTAACCGACCACATCCGCAGGGCCTACGAGGCGCAGGGCGTCGACAGCAGCCGCCGGGTGCTGCGCGTGATCCCCACCACCGACGGCCAGCCGCTCTATAAGCACAGCGAAGACAACTGCTGGCGCGCCTACAACTATGTCGACCATGCCACCGCCTACGATATGCTCGAAAAGCCCGAACACTTCTACGAGGCCGGCCGGGCCTTCGGCGAGTTTCAGCGCCTGCTGACCGATTATCCCGCCTCGGAGCTCGCCGAGATCATTCCCGATTTCCACAATACGCTGCGCCGCTTTTACGCGTTCGTGGCCTCCGTGGCCGCGGATAAAGCGGGCCGCGTGCGGTTCCTGGAGGACGAGATCGAGTTCTTCTTCGACCGCCGCCGCGCCATGAGCGAAATCGCGAAGGCGCTGGACACGGGCCGCCTGCCGGTGCGGGTGACCCATAACGACACCAAGATCAACAACGTAATGATCGACGACGAGACCGGCCGGGCCATCTGCGTGATCGACCTGGATACCGTGATGCCCGGCTCCGCGCTGTACGATTTCGGCGACGCCATCCGCTCCGGCGCGTCCACCGCCGCCGAGGACGAAACCGACCTCAGCAAGGTATCGCTCGACCTGAACCTGTTCGAGCTGTTCACACGCGGTTTCCTGAGCGAGGTGAAGGACATCCTCACGCCCGCCGAGATCGAGCTCATGCCCCGATCCGTGCATACCATCGCCTGCGAGCTGGCCATGCGGTTCCTCACCGACTACATCGACGGCGACCTGTACTTCAGGATTCGCACGCCCGACCACAACCTCGTGCGCGCCCGCAACCAGATGGCGCTGGCGAAGGACATCGAGGCGAAGCTCGCTGAGATGCAGGCCATCGTGCGCAAATACGCGCGGGCGTAAACGGACGTTCAGCGGCAAACGTTCACAGCGGGAGGATACGCCATGCTGTATCTGAAGGAAGCAATCGCGGAAGACGTTGAAAAGGAATGGCCGTTCGTCAGGGATATGCCCGAGGATGAGAACGGGCTCACAAACCAGTGGCACGGCATTTCCAGGGAAGCGTTTGAAGCGAAGGCGCTGCCGGACATGATCCGCTTTTCCCACGGCGTCAATCTGCCGGACTGGATGGTGCCGGAAACGTTCCTGTTCCTCTGGAATGACGATGAAATCGTGGGCCAGTTCAGGATCAGGCATTATCTCAACGACGCGCTCCGCGAAGGCGCCGGCCACATCGGCTATTTCATCGCCGGAGAGCATCGCGGAAAGGGCTACGCCACAGAAGGTCTGCGTCTTACGCTGAACATCGCGAAGCGCATCGTTCCGGAAAGCGAATTCTACCTGCGCGTCAATAAAAACAATCCCGCCTCGCTCCGGGTGATGCTCAAAAACGGCGGCCGGATCGTCGGTGAGAATGAAGAGAAGTTCTTTGTCCGGATCCCGAACCCCGGCCGATCGTTTTCCGTCACACCTGTCACAGGAATTTAATTTGACAACAATGTGTCATTGACATAAAATAAATGTATACGGCAGAGTATTGAGAGAAGCCGCAGCAGGCGGCCCGTTTACAGCGGGTCTGTTTGTTGCGGTTTTTGTGTCGGCGCGGCCGGCCGGGAAAGCAGTTTCACGGCGTCAGCAAATCAGCATCTGCAAAAACGGACATTCAGAAAGGGCAGGAAATGACGCAGAAAGAGATATTTGATTTTATCGATTCTCAGAAAACAGCATTCATCGGTTCCGTTGACGAAGACGGTTTCCCGAATATCAAAGCCATGCTGGCGCCGAGGGAAAGAGACGGCGTTACCTTTTATTTCACGACGAACACGTCTTCCATGCGCGTCACGCAGTATCTCAACAACTCAAAGGCATCGATCTATTTCTACCACCGGGGCAGATTCCGTTATACCGGCGTCATGCTGAAGGGAACCATGAATGTGCTGACAGATCAGGAAACAAAAGAAAGAATCTGGCGGACCGGCGATACAATGTTTTACAAAAAAGGCGTTGCCGACCCAGATTATTGCGTTTTACAGTTTATCGCAACAAGCGGACGCTATTATCAGGATTTGAAAACAGAAAGTTTCGCGCTCTGATTTCAACAGTTTCCGGTTGACCAACCCGATTCACAAATAATTATCCGCAAGGAGTGATTCACATGTCCCGACAGTATGACGTCGCCATCGTCGGCGCGGGCGTGGTGGGATGCGCCATCGCGCGGCAGCTCAGCCGCTACGATCTGCGCATCGCGCTGATCGACGCCGCGGAAGACGTGGCCATGGGCGCGTCGCGCGCCAACAGCGCCATCGTCCACGCGGGCTACGACTGCCCGCCCGGCTCCATCGAAGCCCGCATGAACGTAATCGGCAACGCGCTCTACCGCCAGTGGGCCGACGAGCTGGAGGTTCCCTTCAAGCGCTGCGGCTCCTTCGTCATCGGCTTCGGCCCGGAGGACGAGAAGGTTCTCTCCGACCTCTACGACCGCGGCGTGAAGAACGGCGTGCCCGGCATGACGCTCATGCCCGGCTGCGAGGCCCGCGCCATGGAGCCCGCGCTGTCGAAAGACGTCACCATGGCGCTGTTCGCCGCCACCGCCGGCATCACCTGCCCCTACCAGATGACCATCGCCTGCGCCGAGAACGCGCGCGAGAACGGCGCGGAGTGGCTCATGAACCACCCCGTAACCGCCATGCGCCGCGAGGGCGACACGATCGTCATCACCGCTGGCGGCGAGGAGATCGAAGCGCGCTACGTGGTCAACGCCGCGGGCGTGTTCTCCGACGAGGTCAGCCGCATGCTGGGCGACGATTCCTTCACCGTGCGTCCCCGCAAAGGCGAATATATGCTGCTCGACCGCAAGAGCACCTGCGTGGAGACCGTCATTTTCCAGACGCCCTCCAAACTCGGCAAGGGCATCCTGGTCTCCCCCACCGTGGACGGCAACATGTTCGCCGGCCCCACCGCCGTTGACATGACCGACAAGCGCGACACCTCCGTCACCCCCGAAGGCATCGCCCAGCTCACCGCCATGTCGAAAAAGTCCGTGCCCGGCATCGATCTTCGTTCGGTCATCACCTCCTTCGCCGGCGTGCGCGCCCAGCCCTCCACGGGCGACTTCATCATCGGCGCGTCGAAGGTCGAGCCGAGGCTCATCCAGGCCGCGGGCATCTGCTCCCCCGGCCTCACCTCCGCGCCCGCCATCGCCGGGGAGATCGCCCGCATACTGCGCGTGAGCGGGCTCAGTATGGTCGAGAAGGCAGGCTTTAATCCCCATCGCAGCGCCATCCCCGAATTCCGCAATCTGAACGGCGAACAGCGCGCCGCGCTCATCGAAAAGGACGCGCGCTACGGCCGCGTCATCTGCCGCTGCGAGACCATCACCGAGGGCGAGATCGTGGAAGCCATCCGCCGCGGCGCGCGCTCGCTGGACGGCGTGAAGCGCCGCACCCGCGCGGGCATGGGGCGCTGCCAGGGCGGCTTCTGCTCGCCGCGCGTGATGGAGATCCTTTCCCGCGAGCTGAACGTGCCCATGACCGAGCTGACCAAGTTCGGCGGCGAATCGAAGCTGCTGGTCGGCAAGCTGAAGGAGGTGTAAGGGATGAAGAAAGCGATCGACATCGCCGTTATCGGCGGCGGCCCCGCGGGACTGGCCGCGGCGCTGGAAGCGCATAAAAACGCGCCGGAGAAGAGCGTGCTCATCATCGAGCGCGACAGGGAGCTGGGCGGCATCCTCCAGCAGTGCATTCACAACGGCTTCGGCCTGCACTTCTTCGGCGAGGAGCTGACCGGCCCCGAATACGCCGGACGCTTCATTGCGCAGCTCGAGGGCACCGGCATAGAGGTCATGACCGACACCATGGTTCTGGAGCTGAGCGGCGACCGCCGCATACTGGCCGTGAGCGCGAAGAACGGCCTCATCGAAATACAGGCCGGCGCGGTGATCCTGGCCATGGGCTGCCGCGAACGCACCCGCGGCGCGCTGAACATCCCCGGCACGCGCCCGGCGGGCGTCTACACCGCGGGCTGCGCGCAGCGGCTGGTGAACATGGAGGGCTTCATGCCCGGACGCCGCGTGGTCATCCTGGGCAGCGGCGACATCGGCCTCATCATGGCGCGCCGCATGACTTGGGAAGGCGCGAAGGTGGAGGTCGTGGCGGAGATCATGCCCTATTCCTCCGGCCTGAACCGCAACATCGTTCAGTGCCTGGTGGACAACGGCATCCCGCTCAAGTTCAACCACACCGTGACCAACATCCTCGGCCGGGAGCGCGTCGAGGGCGTGACCATCGCCGAGGTCGATCCCGCGACCCGGACACCCATTCCGGGTACGGAGACCACCTACGAATGCGACACGCTGCTGCTCTCCGTGGGCCTGATTCCCGAGAACGAGCTCACGCAGGCCGCGGGCATCGAGCTGGACCGCGTGACCAGCGGCGCCGTGGTGGACGAGAACCGCCAGACCTCCGTTCCCGGCGTGTTCGCCTGCGGAAACGTTCTGCACGTGCACGACCTGGTGGACAACGTGTCCGACGAGGCCATGCTGGCCGGCCGCGCCGCCGCGGCCTATGTGACCGGTTCCGCGCAGGCGGGAGAATACCGCCGCGTTTCCGGCATAAACGGCGTGCGCTACACCGTGCCCCAGCGCCTCAGCGCCGGCGCGTCCGGAAAGCAGGACATCTACTTCCGCGTGGGCAGCGCCTACCGTCCGGCCACACTGGTCGTCAAGTGCGGCGGCGAAGTCGTCATGACCCGCAAAAAGCAGATTATGACGCCCGGTGAGATGGAGAAGATCACCATCGACGCCGCGAAGATTACCGGCGACCTCACGCTTGAAATCGAGGAGGCGAAGGCGCAATGAAGACCATGGAAATGACCTGCATCCGCTGCCCCATGGGCTGCCGCCTGACCGTGACGCAGGACGGCGACACCTTCACCGTGACCGGCAACACCTGCCGACGCGGCGAGGAATACGGCGTTCAGGAGATGCGCTGCCCCATGCGCACCGTAACCAGCTCCGTGCGCGTCGAAGGCGGCCGCCGCCCGGTGTGCTCGGTCAAAACGGCGCAGGCCGTGCGCAAGGCCGATATCGGGGCCGTGCTTGCCGCCATCCGCGCGCTGACAGTGAAAGCGCCCGTGGCCATAGGCGACATCGTGTGCCCGAACGTCGCGGGCACCGGCGTAAACCTCGTGGCCACCGCCAACGACTGACGGAAAACACTCATACAAACGGGCTGCCGTCCGATCGGAACGACAGCCCGTTTTTCATAATGGGAGAAGTTTGTTATTCCCTTACCCCGCCGCCGAAGGCGTCCTGCTTCACGTTGGGGCTGGAGCGCTTGCCGATTTCCGGGAAGCGGCGCTCGAGCGCGGCCATTGAGATCTCGATGTCCTCCTCCGCCTCCTCGGGATGGAAGCAGCCCACGGTGACCATGTCGCGTTCGCGAATGGTGTTCCAGACGAAATTCAGCCCCACAAACGGCGAAACGCGGCCCGCGGCCATGGGCTTGATGGTCATGACCGGCTTTTTCGCGTTGTTGATGATGGAGGCTACGGTCTCCACCTCAACCTGCATCAGAAAGCCCATGCAGTTGTAGAGCTGGATATAGGTTTCCACATCGTAACCGTTCTCGTCCGAATAGAGGATAAGCTCCGGCATATGCGCGGACAGGCCGGGAATCAGGCCTTCCTGGCGGATCATATCCGTGTAATCGCCCAGGCGGACGATCTGATGCCTGTTCTTGTTCACCAGCTGCTCGGCGCAGCTGTGGTGCAGGAAACAGAACGTCGCGCCGGCCTCCCTGCTCCTGCGGACAGTGGCGCGCGCCTCGGCGCGGGCGTTCTCGTTGTCGTCCACGTTCAGGATGGGCGTGTCGATCACGATCATCTTCCGGCCCGTCCTGTCCTCGGCGGCTTTGACGCCGTCGCGCATCACCTTTTCCTGCTGAAGCATGCCCATGATGGTGTCCACGCCGTGGCTGAGGAAGGTCTCCAGCAGCGGCACGCAGCTCGCGCCGTCGTGATACCGGCGCTTGATCTGATGGTCGGCCGCCGGCGAGGTATGGCTCCAGCCCAGCATCCAGTTGGTGCCGATGATCATGCGCGAGAGCGAAAGGCCCGCGACGGTCGTGCGGGGAAACATCTTTTTATCCATATCGGGCATCCTCCCTGTCAGCTCTTACCAGCCGAATTCGTCGTAGTGCGGTTCGATGACCTTCTTATTGTAGTCGTTGCCGCCTGGGAAGTTGGCGCTCTTCAGGATGCCGGGGGTGACGCCCATTTCCAGCATCTTCTCAACGGCCACGGAGGTGACGCTCCACATGATGTAGTCAGAGGCGATGCCAGACGCCGCGGCGAACTTCGCTTCGATGCCCTCGACCTCCAGCATGGCCTCGGCCGCGGGCGCGCAGTTGTCCAGCGTCAGCGTGGCGAACTCGTACAGCTTCTTGCCGGAGGGATGAACGGGATCAACCTGGCGGGCGTATTCCATGCTGGTGAAGGCGATGACCTTCACGCCCATCTGAACCGCTTCCCACGCAAGATCGACGACGGCGGCCGTGCGGCCGGAAACCGAGCTCACGACCAGTATGTCGCCGGGCTGAATGTTGGAATACTGCAGGGCGTAGCGCGCGTCGGCCACGGTCTTGCGCTCATAGCCCAGCGCGGAACGGTCGCGTTTGCGCCCCTCCACCATCGACAGATTCACATCCGCATAGAACCTCTTATAGAAGATGGGGCCGCCGCCGCGGTAGATCAGATCGTTTTCGATGGAATGGCAGATCTTGGAGAGAAAAACGCCGCCGCCGCCCGCGACGCATTCGGCGATCATATTGCCGGCCTTAATGATGTTGTCGGTCTGCGTCGCCCTGATTTTGGCGAAGAGCGCGTCCACTGCCTCCTGATAGCGGTTCATCAGCATAATCCATGATCTCCTTTTCATTATTATATCCCGCTGCCTGCGGGTTTTTCGTGAATGCACCTTTATTTTAGTCAATAGACCTGCCGAACGCAAGTGGATTTAACGTTAATATTCCATCATCGGCAGCCGGGAAGTCGTTCTGTTTTCCCGGGAAAAGACAATGTTATGTTCAATTCTCCCGAAATCAAAACAAATGATAAGAGATTGAACAACAAATGATTATTCATTGCTTTTTTTCACGCATAAAACGTGTTTTAATAAGACCATGGAGCACGCAATGCTCAGACAACATTTCTAAGGGAGGAAGACACCATGAGGAAGCTTTTGTCCGTTCTGCTCGTCCTGGCCATGATTCTCGCGATCATGCCCGCCGCCATGGCTGACGGCGACCTCGAGCCCATCACCCTGACCGTATTCCGCGGCGATCCCGGCGACCAGCCCACCGAGGACAACAAGATCTACAAGCTGATCGAAGAGAAGTTCGGCGTGACCTTCGAGTTCGAGTATCTGGCCGGCGACCTGGATGAGAAGCTGGGCCTGATGATCGCGGCTGAGGGCTATCCGGATCTGTTCGACGGCGGCAACAGCGCCGACCTGATCATCTCCAACGGCGCGCTGATCAACCTGCTGGACTACGTGACCCCCGAGAAGACCCCCCGCCTGTGGGCCCACATCGAGCCCCAGAAGGCCCGTCTGATCGACAAGGATGAGGACGGCAACGACGTTCTGTACATCATCCCCAACTACGGCCTGGCCGAGGGCGACCAGATCGTCAACAGCGTCGGCGGCCCCGCGTTCTTTGTGCAGAAGCAGGTTCTGGAGTGGGCCGGCTATCCGGAAGTTCACACCCTGAACGAATACTTCGAACTGATCGAAGACTTCCTGGCTGAGAATCCGGAAGACGAGAACGGCACCCCCTACATCGGCTTTGACATCCTCTGCGAGGACTGGCGTCACTTCTGCCTGATCAACCCCGTGCAGCACCTGATGGGCCGCCCGAACGACGGCGAGGTCTACATCTGCGTGACCGATCAGAACTACGAGGTGACCGGCAACGATCCTTCCGTGGCCTTCAAGACCGAGACCTTCATCGACAAGCCCTACGCCAAGGCCTACTATCAGAAGCTGAACGAGGCGTTCCACAAGGGCCTCATCAGCAAGGACACCTTCGTCATGAACTATGACCAGTACATCGCGCAGCTCTCCAGCGGCACCGTGCTGGGCATGTTCGACCAGACCTGGGACTTCGGCTCCGCCACCTCCGCCCTGCTCGACGCCAAGATGTATGAGAACACCTACGTGGCTCTGGGCCTCGTGTACGATCCCGAGTACGTGAACGGCGCTGAGATCGAAGAGCACTATGTGAACGGCTCCCTGCCGAACGTCCGCCGCGGCTTCGGTATCTCCGTGAACTGCGAGTGCCCCGAGCGCATCGTGGCCATGTGGGAAGAAATGATGTCTGAAGAGTGGCAGCTCATCTTCAACTGGGGCATCGAGGGCGAGGACTACTACGTCGAGAACGGCCGCCTGCTGATGACCGACGAGCAGTATGCCAAGACCAACGACGCCAACTGGAAGCTCGCCAACAAGGCTGAGGGCTTCTTCCAGAGCAGCCCCAAGAAGCAGGGCTGGATCCTGGACGGCCCGCTCGCCGGCAATGCCTGGGAACCCGGCAACCAGGATGAAATCGTGTTCGGCCTGATGAACGACTATGACAAG
>JAFZRB010000081.1 GCA_017620115.1 Clostridia bacterium
ATCGCCGCCTGCATGGCCAGCGAGATGACCAAGCCCGGCTACATGAATATCAACCAGGATCACAATATCTTCGTGCTGACGCCGGAACACTCCGTCGGCAGTCAGCTCATTTTCCGCGAAAACACGGCGCCCATGATCGAAGGCAAAAGCGTGCTGATCCTGATGGCGTCCGTTTCAACGGGCTACACGGCCAAAGCCGCCGTACAGACCATCGCCTATTACGGCGGCAGGACGGTTGGCATCGCGTCGATCTTCGCCACGGTGGACGAAGTCGTCGGCCAGCCCGTCTGCAGCCTCTTCAATCCGACCGACCTGCCCGACTATCAGACGCACGACGCGGTCGACTGCCCCTGGTGCCGCGCCGGCGTCCGGCTGGACGCGCTGGTCAACAGCTTTGGGTATTCGCGGCTGTAAGCGGAACGCCGTCACGCCGCGCAAATAAAATACAGGAGGATTGAATCATATGTCCGTAGCTTGGTTCATCATCGTGCTCTGCGCCGTAGCCGCAGCGATCGTCTATGTTGGCTGGAATTACATGAACATCAGGAAAATGCCCGAGGGAACGGCCGAAATGGCTGAAATGGCCGCCATCATCCGTTCCGGCGCGAATACCTTCATGATCACCGAATATAAGACCATCACGATCGTCGTGGCCGTGCTCGCGCTGATCTTCAGTCTGTTTGTCGAAAAGACCAGCGGCATCACCTTCCTGCTGGGGGCCTGCATGTCCTCGGTCGTCTGCGTGCTGGGCATGAAGAGCGCCACATACGCCAACGTGCGCACCGCCAACAAGGCGCGCGAGTCCAAGTCCATCGGCGAAACGGTGAAGGTCGCGCTGTGCGGCGGCTCCATCTCCGGCCTGGCCGTCCAGGCCTTCGGCCTGCTGGGTCTGGTGCTGGTCGTCGTCATCGGCGGCGTGAAGCACGACGCGGTGGGCGGCGGGCTGCTGGTTCAGCTGAGCGGCGTGAACGCCACGATCATGCGGATCTCCACCTACTCGCTGGGCTGCTCGCTGGTGGCCATGTTCAACCGCGTGGCCGGCGGCAATTATACCAAAGCCGCGGACATCTCCGCCGACATCCTGGCGAAGATCCGCAACGATCTGCCGGAGGACGACTCCCGCGTTCCGAACGTCATCGCCGACTTTATCGGCGACAACGTGAACGACATCGCGGGTAACTGCTCCGACCTGCTGGAATCCTTCGTCGCGACGGTTTCCGCCTCGCTGATGATCGGCGTCATCCTCTTCCAGGACAAAACGGCGAAGCTGGCGGCGGACGCGACCGCCGCGTTCGAGCAGGCCTTCCAGCTGACCACCATTTACCCCATCGCCATCGCGGGCCTCGGCCTGATCGGCTGCCTGATCGGCCTGGGCTATGCCGCCTTCAAAAAAATGGGCGACAATCCTTCAAGGGAACTGGACAACGCGACCAACCTCTCCGCCGGCGCGACGCTGATTCTTGCGCTGATCGCCAGCTTCATCGTTTTCGGCGGCATGGATAAAACCGTCTTCGAGGCCTATGGCTGGGTGGCCGGCGCGATCTCCCCGTGGATCTGCGTGGTCCTGGGCCTGGCCAGCGGCGTTGCCATCGGCAAGATTACCGAATACTACACCGCGACGGAATATAAGCCCACCCGCAAGCTGGCCGAAATGGCGCCGGAAGGCGAAGCGTTTGTCATCACCAAGGGCGACGCCATCGGCTCCCGCTCGGTGCTGGCCCCTATCGCCATCATCGGCATCGCGCTGTTCGTTTCCGGCAAGGTGGCGGGCACCTATGGCGTCGCCATCGCCGCGCTGGGCATGCTCTCCTTCGTGGGAGCGACCGTTTCCATCGACGCCTTCGGCCCCATCGCGGACAACGCGGGCGGCCTGGCCGAGAGCTGCCATCTGCCTCACGAAGTCCGGAAAATCACCGACAAGCTGGACGCTGTGGGCAACACCACCGCCGCCATCGGCAAGGGCTTCGCCATTGGTTCCGCGGCCTTTGCCACTGTTTCCCTGATCGTCTCCTATGTGGGCAGCTATACCCCCATTGGTGAAAACGCCGTGCTGAACATCGCGTCTTTCGTGGTGGTGGCGGGCGCCATCATCGGCGGCGCGCTGGTCGAGTATTTCTCCGCCATGCTGACCGACAACACCATCGAGTCCGCCAAGGCCATGGCCGACGAGGGCGACAGGATGCTCTCAATTCCCGGCGCGCTCGAAGGCAAGGTAAAGCCGGACTATAATAAGATGATCGAAATGGCCACCCAGGGCGCGCTCCGGAAGATGCTCCTGCCCTCCGTGCTGGCCATGGCCATCCCCGTGGTGGGCGGCTTTGTGTTCGGCGTGGAATTCGTGGGCGGTATCCTGATCGGCGCGACTGTGGTCGCAATCCCGCGCGCCATCTTCATGGGCAACTCCGGCGGCGCGTTTGACAACGCGAAAAAGTATATCGAATCCGGCGCGCTGAAAGGCCACGGCAAGGGCAGCGCGGCGCACAAGGCGGCTGTGACCGGCGACACCGTGGGCGATACCCGCAAGGACGTCGTGGGCGTAGCGCTGGATATCTTCATCAAGACGATGTCCACCGTGGCCAACACGCTCGTGGCGGTGTTCAGGAACTTCACGCTGATCCGCTGACGGAATGGCATCGTCAGGGTTTTTTCTCAGGAAGGTACCTGAAAACGGTGGCTGCGCCGCGTTGACCTGACCACAGCGAAGAAACGCCAGGGCGGAAAAGACGCCTGCGCAGCCGTTGGGATCAAATCAAGCATCAAAAGAAGGGGCTGCCTCACAGTTTGCGAGGCAGCCCCAAGGTATAGAGCGAATGCGATTATTCGGCGATGGTGATGGCGCCGGCGGCGTCGCCGATCTCGATGGTGTAATCGCCGGGGGCGTCCACGGTGATCTCCATCTGGACGACGCGCCAGGAGCCGCCTTCGACCGTCATGATCTTCTCGGCGACCACTTCGCCGTTGACCTTGGCCTGGGCGGTGGTGAGGCCGTCCGCGCCGGTGTTGCGCAGCAGGCAGTACACGGTGAAGGGCTCGCCGGACTTGGCCTGGTTCCACACGGTGGTCTGCGTGGAGGTGGAGGAGCCGGATTCGACCTCAACGGTCTCCTGCACCATGGGCAGGATCAGACAGGAATACTTGAACTTGGGATCCTGGCCATAGCTCATACCGAACTGATAGGTAACCAGCGGGTCGCCCCAGTTGGCGGGAGAGGCGTGGTTGGGATCGTCCTCCATGGTGGCCTGAACCATCAGGCGCACGTAGGGAGAAGCGCCCTG
>JAFZRB010000082.1 GCA_017620115.1 Clostridia bacterium
CGTTCGCGGCCGGCTGCTGCTGGGCGTCGTTCGCGGGCTGCGCATAGGGCTGCTGCGCCTGATAGGCGTCGTATACCGGCTGCGCGGCGGCCTGCTGCTGATAGGTTGCCGCCGGCTGCGCGTAAGTCTGCTGCGGCTGGTACGCGCCGGCCGCGGGCTGCGCGTAGGGTTGCTGGACGCCGGACGTCAGACGGGCGCCGCACTGGGGGCAGAAGGCCGCTTCTTCAACCAGCTCGAAGCCGCAGCCGGGACACAGCTTCTTCCGGGGCTGGGGAGCCTCGGGCCTGGGCGTGCCGCAGGCGCCGCAGAAACGATCGCCCGAGTCCACCCGATTGCCGCACTGGGGGCAGATCCAGCTCCCGCCGTCCGCGTCAGCCGCCGGCCTCGCGCTGACAGAAGCGCCCATGAATCCGGCGGGCTGAGAGGAATAACCGCTGGAAGCGCCTGTGAATCCGGAAGGCTGGGACGAATAACCGCCGGAAGCGCCTGTGAAACCGGAGGACTGGGAGGAATAACTCGAGGAAGCGTCGTTATAGACTGCAGTCTGATATGAATAACTGTCGGAGGCCGTCGAGAAACCGTCTGTCGGCTGAATGGTCTTCGTGCCGGCTTTCGCAGCCATGAAACACAGCACCACGGAGACGAGGGCGCACAGGAAACCCAGTATCGTCCATGGCGTGACGGAGAGGGCGCCGACCGACATGCCGGAGGAGGCGCTGAAGGATTCGTTGACGCCAAAGACGATGATGGCGTCGGCGATCAGGATGAACAGCATGAACACGGCGAAAGCGATGCCGCGGGCCTTCCTGCGCCGGATAATACCGTAAAGCGCCCATGCCGCCAGCAGGAATATCAGCACGACAAGGGCCGTGTAGGCGATGCTGATGGTCTGCATGTACTTGAGCTCATCGACGCTTTCGCCGCTCATGGCGGCGAGCGACTCGTAGCTCCTGGCAATGGAGGCGAGGCCGGCCAGCATGCCGCGCGTCTCCATCATGGAGAGGCCGCCGCTGGCAAACATATTCACGAACTGTTTCAGGGCGTTCGCCGAACCCTGGGCGTTGAACGCGCTGGTGAACTCGGATGCGGAGATCCCGAAGGCCCTGGCCAGCTCGTCGATATCGATGTCCTGTCCGCCCTGGGAGAACAGGTCGCCGTACTCCCCGAACATGCCGTTAAACTGGGACATCACTTCGCCGGACAGGCTGACGCCGTCCAGAAACAGCGTCGCCAACGCCAGCGCGACCAGCAGGGCGGCAATGACGCCCAAAATCCTGTTTTTCATCTGCAGTACCCCTCCTCGGCGTTTTCACTGAGAAAACACAGCGCGTCGTTATAATCGCGTGATTCCCGGGCAGGCATGAGCGCCCGCCCGGGATATGGGTTGTTATGCAATGGCGTCGTTTACCAGCGGACCTTCAGCCGCGTGAAGCCGATCTGCAGCTCGTCGCCGTTGTTCAGCGGCGCGGTGCCGTTCAGCGGCACGCCGTTGAGCACGGTGCCATTGGAGGAATTGAGGTCGGTCACGAGCAGGCTGTCGCCGTTGCGGTCAATGCGCAGGTGACTGCCGGAGACGACGTTATCGTCGACGCGCAGATCGTTGCCGGGATTGCGGCCGACAGTGAGGCTGGTGAGGATGTTGAGTCGGCATTCCTGGAAGAAGCCGGTGTGATCCTGCTTCAGCTCAAAGCACAGGCACAGCGGCGGCAGGGCGTTATTCACCGGCACGCGCATGGTGGTGGAGGTGCTCTGCGCGGAGACATCCGCCGCGGGGTAGACGCTCTGCTGCATATTGGGCATGGCCTGCTGCGCGTAAGGCGCGCTTTGCTGCGCGTAAGGCATGGTCTGCTGCATGACGGGAGCGCCCTGCGCCGGGGCCCTGAACGCGGGCTGCTGGCCGCTCTGTCCGCCGATGTCCGTCAGCCTGAAGCCGCATTTGGAGCAGAAGGCCGCGCCGTCCTTTCATTCGGAACCGCACTTGGGGAAGAAGCGCTTTTCAGGCCGCGGCGCGCCGCACGCGCTGCAGAAGCGGGCGCTGCCATCCACCGGCCTGCCGCACTGGGGGCAGGTCCAGCTGTTGGCCGCCGCCGCGCTGGCCGCTGCGTTGGCCGCCGCGTTGGCGGCGGAGGCGGCCGCCTTGCCCACTTTCTGACCGACCTGTTTGCCCAGCGCTTTGCCGATATCCAGCACCTTCGCGAATTCATTGGCCAGCGACTGGCCGCCCAAACCGGCTGACGGGGCGGCAGGCGCGCCGGAAGTCGGCGCGAGGCTGGGCCTTGCGGCCTTGAAGCACAGGACGATGGAGGCGATGGCGCAGCCCAGCCCGATGAAGGGCCACAGGGTCATGGACGTGGAGGTATAATAACCCGATCCATAGGCGGCCGCGATGATGCCCTCCGCCATGATCAGCACCAGCATCATGGACGCGAACCAGAAGCCGCGCGCCTTTTTGCGCAGGTAGACGCCGTAGAGGGCATAGCCCGCGGCGAACAGCGTCGTCAGGATCAGCACGGCGAACACGATCGAGAAGGCGGAGTACGTCTCGTCGCGATCCAGCTTGCGCATGTTTACAAACAGGCCGCGCATTTCAAAAACGGTGAGGCCGCCGCTTTCAAACATCCTGGAAATGGCCGTGACGGCTTTTCCTTCGCTGGAATTGCCGTAAAGACTCGAAGTGACGCTGGAAGACAAGCCCAGCATCCTGGAAAAATCGCTGCCGCCTGAGAAGCTGACGCAGTCAAAGAACATCGTCAGGATCGCGATCACCAGAAGAATGCCCGCCACCGTCCGTTTGTCCAGCTTGATTTGGTTCATGAGGTCGGCCTCCTTGCTCTCGTCGTTGCGTATAGAATACCACAGATTTCCGGTTCATTCAATACAATGCGACGAATTGCAGGAAAAAAGCCGTGAATGGAAGCGGATGGGCAAAAACTCAGCCGTCTCCGCCCGCTTTTACGCGCCGCCCGCTGCGCTGGCGGTGATCTGCCGGACGCTCCTGCCACCGCCCTGCGCACGGGGCGGCGGGTCAGCGGCTGTCAGCGCCTCGCGGATATTGGACACGGGGATGACCTCGAGGCCGCGGCGGTGGTGCAGCGGCTGATCGTTTCCGCTGGGAATCAGCGCGCGCCTGATCCCCGCCTGACGCGCGGCGCGCAGCTTTTCGCTCACGCCGCCCACGGGCAGCACCTCGCCGCCGAGGGATATTTCTCCGGTCATGGCCAGATCCTGCGCCACGGGCGTGTTTGTGACGGCCGACCAGGCGGCGACGGCGATAGCCAATCCGGCGGAGGGGCCGTCCACCGGCGCGCTGCCGGGAAAGTTGACGTGCACATCGCAGCGGGAGAATTCGGGCAGCAGCGTTTTCAGGAGCGTCGTGGCGTTGTCGGCGGAGGTCTGGGCGGCGCTGCGCCGGCGGACGGTGCGACCCGGCGCGGCGGACAGCTCCTCTTCGCTCACGATGCCCGAGACGATGATGCGCCCGCGGCCCGGCAGCGCCGCCGCCTCGATGGGCAAAACGACGCCTTCGCAGGCCCCGTGAACGGCCAGGCCGCATACGTGGCCGGGTGTCGTAAACGCCGGAGCCGCGGGCAGCGCGCGCGGCGCGTGGCGGCCGCATTCAAACACCCATTCGAGCTGTTCGCGCCCGATGTGTCTGGAACCGCTTTCGCGCAGCAGCCCCGCGGCCATCTGCACGATGTTGACCGCCTCGCGACCGCTGGCCGCGTATCGCCCGGCGAGCAGCGCCTCCTCGCGGCCGAGCGCGAAACCGGCCTCGGAAGCCGCGCCTTCGGCGATCCGCGCCAGTTCTTCCGTTCCGAG
>JAFZRB010000083.1 GCA_017620115.1 Clostridia bacterium
GCCGTGCTGCAGGTACAGCACGGGATACTTTTTCGCCGGATCGAAGGAAGCCGGGGTGTATACCAGGCAGGATTCCGTTTTGCCGGTGACGGAGGAGGGATAATAGCGCCGGGCGACGGCGCCGTGGGGTATATCCTCCAGCGCGTCCCAGTCCTCGCCGGGCACGGGGATGTCGACGAAATTCATCGGGCGGCAGCAGCCGTAGCCGATGGGCAGATACGGGTTGAGCACATCCGCGCCGTCGATCTTCAGGAAGAAGTACTTGAAGCCGCGGCCCAGGTCGACGGCGCCTTCCCACATGCCCTCGTCCGCGCGGGCCAACGGGGTTACCGTGCCGAACTGATCAAGAACGACCGACTTTGCTTCGGGCGCCTTGATGCGGAAGAACACCTTGCCGTCCGGCAGGAGCTCATAGCCCTGATCGCCGTCGCGATTGGGCTCGCCATAATAGGGATCGAAGGATACGGCGGTATCCAGCGGCCAGGGTTTGTTCATGAAACGGCCTCCTTTTTATGGTTGTTGGGGAAAAGTTTACCGGATTTTCTTCGCGGCCTCGCGGAGCGCGTCGACGCAGTCGAGGTGTTCCCAGGGCAGGTCGATGTCGGTGCGGCCGAAATGGCCATAGGCGGCGGTCTGCGCGTAGATGGGCCGGCGCAGGTTCAGCCTGTCGATGATGGCGGCCGGGCGCATGTCGAAGACGGCGCTTACGAGTTCTGCCAGCCTGTCATCCGGCAGGACGCCGGTGCCGAAGGAATCGACGCTCAGCGACACGGGATGCGCGACGCCAATGGCGTAGGCCACGCCGATCTCGCATTTCTTCGCAAGCCCCGCGGCGACCAGGTTCTTGGCGGCGTGGCGGGTGGCGTAGGCCGCGGAGCGATCCACCTTGGTGGGATCCTTGCCGCTGAACGCGCCGCCGCCATGATGGGCGTACCCGCCATAGGTGTCGACGATGATCTTGCGGCCCGTGAGGCCGGAATCGCCCTGCGGTCCGCCGATCACGAAGCGGCCGGTGGGGTTGACGAGATAGCGGGTATTCTCATCCAGCAGCCCGGCGGGAATGGCGTGTTTGATGACCAGATCGATCATGTCGCGCTCGATGGTCTCGTGATCCGCGTCCGGGTGATGCTGCGTGGAGAGCACCACGGTGTCGACGCGCACGGGGCGGCCGTCTTCATATTCAACGGTGACCTGCGCCTTGCCGTCCGGGCGGAGGTAGTCCACGAGCCCCTTCTTTCTCACCTCGGCCAGCCGGCGGGTGATCCGATGCGCCATGGCGATGGGCATGGGCATGTATTCGGGCGTCTCGTCGCAGGCAAAGCCGAACATCATGCCCTGATCGCCCGCGCCGATGTCGTGGGCGTCGGCCGCGCGGCCCTCGAGGGCGTTGTTCACGCCCAGGGCGATGTCGGGCGACTGCTCGTCGATCGACACCAGCACGGCGCAGGACTGGCCGTCGAAGCCGTACTTCGCGCGGTCATAGCCTATATCGATGACCTTCTGGCGGGCGATCTTGTCGATGGAGACATAGGAGGTCGTGGAGATCTCGCCCATCACCAGGATAAGGCCGGTGGTGGCGCAGCATTCGCAGGCCACGTGCGCGGTGGGGTCCTCGGCGAGGATGGCGTCCAGCACGGCGTCGGAAATCTGGTCGCAGATTTTGTCGGGATGTCCTTCGGTTACGGATTCGGAGGTAAACAGGGTGCGCATGGATGTGTCTTCCTTTCTTCGGCGGCCCTCGGGCCCGTATTTGAACTGCCGCCTTCCTCTCCGAACCGCGAAAAAACGCGCGGCCCGGAAAACGAGCCGCACGCGAAAAATCCTCATGCGCCTCATCTTCCGGCGGATCGCTCCGCCGCGGGAATTGGCACCACTGTCCGCTGCCGCGAACCGGTTGCCGGGTTTCATCGGGCCCGTCCCTCAACCACTCTTGATAAGGCTTTATTCAGTTCGCCTATTATTATACAGAAACGGGGAAAAGAGTCAAGTTAATTTTGCCCAGTGCGGACGAGGTTCCCCGTCACCCGCCTGATCTCCTCTGCCAGCAGCTTTCCCAGTCTCTCGTTATAGGCGGCGTTCGGGTGATTGCGCGCGCCGAGATCGTCCTCGCCGTAACCCGGCACGGCGAAATAACTGAGACGGTCGATGCCT
Source organism: Clostridia bacterium (assembly GCA_017620115.1). GTDB lineage: Bacteria > Bacillota > Clostridia > Christensenellales > Aristaeellaceae > Firm-10. The sequence goes on from JAFZRB010000083.1 coordinate 2,152, forward strand.
TCGGCCTGGCAGCGCTCCACGGCGGCGATGCCGATATCCGGTATGCTCTCGCTGCGGGGCAGGATCCAGATGATGTGCGCCGCCGGGTTGCAGGCGCGCACTTTTCGGATGAAGCGGGCCGCCCCCTCGATCAGCACGGGCGTCAGCTCGTCCACCTTTTCCACGTGGCGCATGCCGCCGATGTCGTTGCTCAGCAGGCGGATGCACACCACGTCGGCCTTCCAGGCGGCGAAGTCGTAGGGCTTCTGGCAGCCCCGCGCCTCGGCGGCCTCGCCCTTCAGCCGCCCGACGATGCGGTCGTAGCCGTCCGCCATGTTCTCCTCGGCCTCATACAGATAATTCCAGCACACGCCGTGGCCGCTTTGGGAGAGCAGCCGCCTTTCGGCGTTCAGTTCGCGGCAGGCGTAATGGGAATAGTTGCCGCAGGCGGTGAACCACATGGGAAGCCACTCCGTGTTATTCTTCGGGGCCAGCGCGCCTTCCGCGCTGGAGAGGCTGTCGCCGATGAACTCGATGCGCAGCGCGGGCTCCGGCAGCGGCAGCAGCTCGCCGTCGTGGCGGATGCCGTGAACCAGCACCGTGGCTTCCGGCGCGAAGGGCATGGGCTGCGTCTCCTTCATCAGCGTGACCGTGCGCGAGAGCGTCTTGTCCATGCCATGCACCAGCGGATACCACCGGCGTTCCTTTTCCACCATGAACCGCGCGATGGGATAGCCGTCCACGCAGGCGGCCACCCACATGTCCGGCGCGTCGCTGGTCGCCTCCAGCTCGGCCCAGAGCTCGCCGCCCTGAAAGTTCACCTCAAAACCGCTGCCCGTCCAGTCCAGGCAGACGGGATCGTTTTCAACGTCCATTCGCCCCAGCAGGCGGATGTTTTCGGATTTGACGCCGCATTCCTTCATGATGACCCGTCCTTTCGTCGCGTGTGGCGTTTTTTGAAATCAATACGGTTCCGTCCGCCTTTCGCGGAAATGGGAGATTTCCGGATGGAAGACCGCCTCGCCCTCGCGGGTGATGGGGCCCAGCTGTCCGGAGCCCGTGGGATTGGCCTTCGCGCCGCTGAACGGCGGCTGCGTGTATTCCAGAAAGGCCTGTTCCAGCTCGGCCTGCAGCGACCGCTGGACGGCCGCGTAGGCGCTTTCGCCGAAATGGTTCACGGTTTCGTTGGGATCGGCCAGGAGGTCGTAGAGCTGGTGACCGCCGCGCAGGCCCTCCCACACCAGCTTGTGCGTGCGGCTGCGGATCATGCGCACCGGGCCGTATTCGTCCAGGATGCACAGCCGCCGGTCGATCGGGCCGCGCCCTTCGGTGAGCTCCTTCAGGAACGATTCGCCGGGCAGCTTTTCGTCCGCGCCCGCGCTCTGGCCGAGATAGTCGCGCAGCGTTGGCAGAATGTCGTAATGGCTGATGAGATTGTCGACGACCGCGCCGCGCCTCGTCAGCTTCGGGCCCCACACGATAAAGGGCACCTTGACCGAGGTGTCGAACATGTTCATGGGCCAGGTGCCGTTGCCCTTGCCCCAGATACCGTGCTGACCCAGGTTCATGCCGTTGTCGCCCGAGAACACGACGAGGGTGTTTTCATCCAGTCCGCCGCGCCTGAGCGCCTCCATCACGCGGCCCACACCCTCGTCCACGGCGGTGATGGCGGCGTAGTAGCCCTTGAGCAGATAACGGCGGCGTTCCTCGGTGTCGCCTACCTCGCAGGTGCTCACCTGATCCGGGTGAAGGGGCTGGAACGGATGGCACGCGAAGGGACAGTCGTCGTAAAGGCGCAGTATGTCCTCGCGGTGCTGCTCGTGGCCCCAGGGCGTGTGCGGCGCGGTGTAGTGCAGCGACAGAAGGAACGGCTCCCGCGGGCGGCTGTCGATGAACCGCACGGCGTTGTCGGTGAAAAAGTCCGTCACATACTGATCGATGAACTGCGGCCGGCCGCCGACGCACACGTCGGCGTGCTTATACTGGCAGCCGCCGCGCAGCAGCGCCGTCCATTCGTCGAAGCCCGGACGGGGACGCATGCTGTCGCCCATGTGCCATTTGCCCACCAGCCCCATGCGGTAGCCCGCCGCGCGCAGCGCGTCGAACACGCTGGGCATACCCGCCAGATAGTCCACGGCGACGCGGTCGTCCGGCAGGAAGGGACGCATGGCCTCGGGCACGGCGTTTATATCCACGTTGCCGCTGCGCAGCCAGTCGTGCACGCCGTGCGCGGAGGGCAGCCGGCCCGTCACGATGCTGCACCGCGCGGGCGAGCATACCGGGCTGGCGCAGAAAAAGTTGCGGAAATAAACGCCTTCCTCCGCCAGGCGGTCTATGTTTGGGGTGATGATTTCCGGCGTCTCCCGCCCCAGAGCCCACGCGCCCTGATCGTCGGTGAGAATGAAAACGATATTCGGAAGGGGCATGCGAACAACCTCCTATTTCACGATAACGGCCTTGTCCTTCCACTTGCCGCGGCGGTAAAGCGCCGTGGTGATCAGCGCGCCCATGATCCAGGAAATCAGCAGCGATATATACAGGCTGTCGGGCGTGCCGTGCGGCAGCGCCTCGGAGCGGGTGAAATACGCGATGCCATAGGCGATCGGCACGCGGATGATGACCGTGGTGATGACGGAAACCCACATGGGCGTCATGGTGTCGCCCGCGCCGCGCATCACGCCGGACAGGCTCTGCGTGACCGCCATGGCGATGTAGCCCACGGCCAGTATGCGCAGCATGTGCACGCCCAGCTCCACGACGTCCTTCTCATCCTCGCGGGTGAACAGTTCCATCAGGTTGCGGCCCAGCAGCAGGATGGCGGCGGTCAGCACGACCGAAATGATCAGTCCCAGCCTGATGCCTTCCCGCACGCCTTCGTGAACGCGGTCCAGGCGCTTAGCGCCCACGTTCTGTCCCACGAAGGTGGTCATGGCCATGCCGAAGGTGAAGTTGGGCATCATGGCGAAGCCGTCCACGCGCATGACCACGACGGAGCAGGCGATGACGCTGGTGCCGAACGAGTTGGTGAGCGACTGAACGACGATGGCCGCCATGGAGAAGATGGCCTGCGTGAGGCCGGAGGGCAGGCCCAGGCGGATGGTCTCGCGGGTCATGGTCCTGTCGGGAACGAGCGAGGCGCGCGTGATCTTCAGCGTATCGCCCATGTGCGTCAGCCGCCACAGGCACAGGACGGCGGAAATGCCCTGCGCGAGCACCGTCGCCAGCGCCACGCCGTCCGCAGTCATGTGGAACTGGGTCACGAACAGGATGTCCAGGAAGATATTCAGAACGCACGCGACCACCAGGAAAATGAGCGGCGTCACCGAATCGCCCATGCCGCGCAGCACGCCGGAGACGATGTTGTAGTAGCCGGTGCCGATGATGCCGATGCAGATGATGTTGAGATACGCCACGGCCATGTCGTACACGTCGTCCGGCGTGCCCAGCAGTGTCATGAGCGGCCGGGTGATGAGCGGGCCGACGATCATGATGAAAAGGCTGGCGATGGCCGTGAGCGTGAGGCAGGTGCCCACCGCCGAGGTGAGATCCTCCCGCCGCTGCGCGCCGAAATACTGGGCCACCAGTATGCCCGCGCCGGTCGAGATGCCCATGAACAGCAAAAGCAGCAGGTTCAGGATGGGGCCGGCCGTGCCCACCGCGGCCAGCGCGCTCTTGCCCACGTATTTGCCCACCACGATGGCGTCCACTGTGTTGTAGAGCTGCTGCGCCATGTTGCCGATCAGCAGCGGCACGGCGAACATGGTCAGGTTGGTGAGCGGTTTGCCGACCGTCATGTCCTGCGCGCCGAACATTTTTCTGAATCTTTCCATGAATGAGCTCCTCCCGGCGAAATGAAAGGTGTAATGAAACGCCCTTATTATAACATAGTTCGCGCGGGCCTGTGTGAACTGTGCGTGAAACGCAGCGCATGTTTTTGCGGCGGCCCCCTCGCGATTTGCCGGGATATGTGCTATAATAAACGCGGTGAATAAAAACAGGCCGCTCCGGCGGCCGGGGAGGCGAAAGAATTGTCAGAGGAACAGAAAATCTTCAGGGGCGAATTGTTCAGCCCGGGGTCGCAGGAGCTGCGCGCGATCAAACTGAGGAGCCACAACCTGAGCCAGGCTTACAGCCAGGCCCGCGAGGATGAAACCGAGAAGCGCACCGCACTCGCGCAGGATATCCTGGCCGAGTTCGGCGAGGGCAGCTTCATGCAGGGCCCGATCTTCTTCCATTACGGCAAGCACACGCGCATCGGCCGGCGCGTGTTCATCAACTACAACTTCACCGTTCAGGACGACGCCTGCGTGACCATCGGCGACGACTGCAATTTCGGCCCGAACTGCACCATTGTGACGCCGGTTCATCCCATGCTGCCCGACGAACGCTACCTGATGCTCAACGAGAACGGCGAAGAAAGGCATATGTGCTATGCCAAACCCGTGACCATCGGCCACGACTGCTGGTTCGGCGCGAACGTGGTGGTGTGTCCCGGCGTAACCATCGGCGACGGCTGCGTCATCGGCGCGGGCAGCGTCGTGACGCGTGACATCCCCTCCATGAGCTTCGCGGCGGGCGTGCCCTGCCGCGTCGTCCGCGAAATCACGGCGGAGGACAGCATGGTCTACAAGCCGGAGATCCTGGGCCAGAACCGCGTGAAAGGGAAATAAGGAATGAGAGGGGATTGCCGAAAGGCAGTCTCCTTTTTCCGAAAAGGAACGAAGGCAAATTATCCGCTCACATCGCATACAATGATCGTATCTGCTCGCAGGAGGCGTTCTCATGAGACGATACGGCGTTTTGGCGGTGTGGGCGATTCTCTTTTGCGTGTTCTGGGATGGCGCGCTGGCCGAAGAAATTACCGTGGCGGCGCGCGCCGCCATTCTCATAGACGGCGAGAGCGGGCGCGCGCTGTACGCGCTGAACGCCGACACGCGCTGTCCCGTGGCCTCAACGACGAAGATCATGACGGCGCTGCTGGCGCTGGAGCGCTGCGGACTGGACGAGATCGTGACCGCCTCCGACAACGCCAGCGGCGTGCCGGGCACGTCCATCTATCTGGGCGTGGACGAGCAGCTGACCATGCGCGACATGCTGTTGGGGCTGATGCTGCGCTCCGGCAACGACGCGGCGGTGGCCATCGCGGAACACATATCGGGCGACACGGAGCGATTCGCGCAGCTCATGAACGCGCGGGCCGCCGCGCTGGGCGCGGACGCGAACTTCGTGACGCCCAACGGACTGGACGCGCCGGGACACGCCGCCACGGCCCGCGCCATGGCGCTCATCGCGCGCGAGGCGCTTTCCATCGAGGCGTTCCGGGAGATCGTGTCCACGCAGCGCGCGGTTATTCCCTGGCGCGACAGCGAATACAGCCGCGTGCTGGTCAACAAGAACCGCCTGCTGAGAGAATACGAAGGCGCGACCGGCGTCAAGACCGGCTTCACCAGCGCCGCGGGCCGCTGCCTGGTGTTTTCCGCGAAACGCGACGGCATGGAGCTCATCGGCGTGGTGCTGAACTGCGGCGGGTGGTTCGAGGAAGCGAAGAAGCTGCTCGACTGGGGCTTCCGCAATTACTCGCGCGCCGTCCCCCTGCGCGCCGGGGCGGTCGTGGCCGAGGTGCCGGTCGCCGGGGGTTTTGAGAACAGCGTGGCGGTCATGGCGGGGGGCGAGCTGGCGGCGGCGGTGTGCGAGGCGGACGCCTGGTCCGTTGAAACCACGCTGGCCGAGTCCCTCAGGGCGCCCGTCGAGCAGGGCGCGCGCGTAGGCGCGGCGCGTCTCGTTGTGAACGGAGAAACGCTGGCGCAGACCGATTTGCTGGCCGCGGCGCGCGTTGAGAAGCTCGATCTGGCCGCCGCGCTGACGCGGACGCTGGCGGTATGGCCGTGGCGCGACGCTCAGAAATAGCTGACGGCCTCGCGGCAGGCGTCCTCCAGCCCGTCCCCGTCCAGCCGCTCCGAGAACGCGCTCAGCGCCAGCCTCACGGTGGGCCGGGCGCCTGCGTGGGGCAGCAGGCGCAGCCGGTCGTCCTGATCCATGCGGCGCCAGAGCTGGTCGACGGCATAGCGCATGCAGCGCTCGATGTTCCCGGGCGTTTCGCCGCAGCGCAGCGCCATGGCCGGGAACAGCCTGCCGGTCAGGTTGTCCAGCAGGCGCCTGTCCTCGCCGATCATTTCCAGCGCCAGAAGAAGGTAGCGGCCGCCTTTGGTGCAGAGCGGCGCGCCGGCCAGGAAGAGCAGCCGGCGCGCGTTTTCGCGCCGCAAAGGGGAGGACGGGACGGCCGGCCGGGTTTCGGCGTTCAGCAGGCTCACCAGGTGGTCGCAGATCACGCCCACCGGCGTGCCCGCCAGGGCGAAACGGCAGCCGTACCGGCGCGCGGCCTCCGGAAGCGCCCGCATATCGGCCGCGTCCGAGCACACGCACACGCCGGGATGAGTGGGATCGGACGCCAGGCATTCGAGCAGGCGCTCGCTCTGCGCGAAGGCCAGGTCGATCAGCACGGCCCGCGAGGGGTGGAAGCATTGCAGCTGGAGGAACAGCGCCTCGCTGCGCGCCGTGAGCACATCCGCCCGCACGCGGCGGCGCTTCAGCTCGTCGGCCAGATTGGTGAGTACGATGGAATTCCTGTGCGCCAGCAGGATACTCGGAGTGGACACTCGCATCATTCCCTGTCGTTTGATGGGAACAGTATAGCACAAAGGACACAGAAATGTCATAAATATGAAATAACTGAATATATCAGCGGTGTTTCCTGCTTTTATTCGCATAATATGCAGAAAACGGCTGCAAATCTTTTCTCAGAGAATAGTTTACTCATGTTTTATACCGGCCGGCCTGTTTTTACCGCGCTTATTCCCGCCGCAGGAACGCCAGCGGCTCGCAGCCCAGCTGAATGTTGTCGGCGCGGCGGTTCTGCAGCGCTTCGATGGGGTTGGCTTTCCGCTCAAAGCGGTAGTCCGTGCCGTATCGTGCGGCGTAGCGCCGCACCACGCAGTGCGAAGGCGTGTCCGCGCCGCTGCCGTTGAGCGCGCGCTGCCAGGCAAAATAGCGGCAGCCGGCGGGCAGCAGGTCGCTGGGCACGAGCGAATCCTCCAGCATGGTGAGCGTTACCTGCCGGGGCATGAGATCCCGCGCCAGCGCGGACGTATCGCCAAACAGGAAGGGCGGCGGGAAATCGGCCGTCGGCGCGCAGCCCGCCAGCGCGCTCAGCGCGGCCATGTCCGCCTCGGCCGCGGCGAGGTTATCGCGCCAGACGCCGCGCAGCGTTTCGTTCGTCTCCGCGGCGACGAGCGACCGGTAGGCGTAGCACAGCCCCGCCGCGCGCAGCGGCAGGTTTTCCAACGCCGTGCGGCGCGGATCCCACAGGGATTCGTACTGCGACGCGTGCTGCTCCTCGATGAGCGCCATTTCCGCAAACAGCGCGCGCGCTTCCCGGTCAGCCGCCTCGCCCGTGCGCTGAACGTACAGCGAGGCCATATGCCGCTCGAGCGGGGCCAGCAGCGCCACCGTCAGCCGCGCCGCCAGCGGGGCGGCGTCGAAATCCAGCGGCCTGAAAGCCGAGTCGTAGGGATGCCGGTGCGCGGCGATGCAGGGCCGGCCCGGCGTGATCTCCGCGCGTCCGCCGGTGACGCGCTCCGCGGGCAATTCCTGCTCCGCGTCCAGCAGGTTGGCGAAGCGATAGAGCTGGTCGGTCTCCTCCAGCAGCGCGAAATCGAGCGCCGGACGCACGGGGCCCGTGCCCGCCACCGCGCGCAGCGCGGCCGTGAGGTCGGCCTCGAGCTGTTCCAGGCGGATCGCCTCCTCGACGGGCCGGCAGACGGGCAGCAGCGCGCAGAGCGACAGGGCGCGTTCGAGCGCGCGGCGGCGCAGCCCGGCCAGCGCGCGGCGCAGGTCGGCATAGGCCGGCTCGATCGGATGCGACGCCATGCACTTTTCCAGCAGCGCCGCCAGCGTCAGCCGTTCGCGGGCGGGCCCGTCCAGTCGCCGCAGGGGCCGGGGAAAATCGCGCCACGCCGCGCCTGGGCCGCATTCACGTTCGCTGCGCAAAGGAAACACTCCCTTCAGACGGTATTCCCCATCATTTTGCCCGACTGCCGCGCCGATATGCGCGCGCGAAAAAAGCCCGCCGCCGTTCGGGCAGCAGGCTGTTCCGGTCTTTCTCTTTTTCGCGTGTCTTTTACGGCAGAATGTTTTCGATCATGTCCAGCCACTGCGCGTGGCGGCCGCCCTCGAATCGCGCGTTCAGGAAGGCGTCCACGATAGAGCAGGCTACGCCCTCGCCGACGACGCGCGCGCCGAAGGAGATGATGTTCACGTTGTTGTGGCGGCGGGCCATCTCCGCGGAATACGGCTCGGAGCAGGCCGCGGCGCGAACCCCCTTCACGCGGTTCGCGGCCAGCGAAATGCCGATGCCGGTGCCGCACACGATGACGCCCAGCTCGCATTCGCCGGACGCCACCTTGCGCGCCGCCAGCTCGCCGACGACGGGATAATCCACCCGCTCATTTGAAAAGCAGCCCACATCGACCACCTCGTGGCCCATCGCCCGCAGGTGATCGATGACAGCGTCCTTCAGGGGGAAGCCGGCGTGATCGCAACCGAAAACAATCTTCATGGCGCTATGCCTCCCATCGTTTTTTACGATCGTTACATCTCCCATTCGACCGGCCTGGGCGGATTGGGCGTCAGGTCGTAGACCACGCGGTCCACCTTCGGCAGCGCGGTCAGGATGCGCTCCGTGGCGCGTTCGAGCAGGTCGTAGGGCAGCCGATAGCTGGTATAGACGGAGCCGGAGCGCGAGAGCGCCCTCAGCGCGACCACATAGCGGCAGCGTTTCTCACCGGTGGAGGTGGTCTCGGCCAGCTCCGCGCAGTAGCGGTTGATGCGGCGGCTCAGCCCGGCTTCCTCGATTTCCTCGCGCAGGATGGCGTCGGACTCGCGCACGATGGCGATCTTTTCCATCGTCACCTCGCCGGTGATTCGCATGGCCAGGCCGGAACCGGGCAGAGGCTGGCGCTGCGTGATCTCGGGCGCCAGGCCCAGGTATTCGCCCACGGCGCGCACCTCGTTCTTGAACAGGAAGCGCGTGGGCTCGATGAGCTGATAGCCGCTGAGCCCGCCCAGGTTCTGTTCGTCGCGGGAAAAATTGAGCACGTCGGAGTAGATTGTGCCCTTCACGAGAAAATCGACGCCCGAGAAGAGCGCGGCCTCCTCCTGATAGATAATGGAGAACTCGTCGCTCACAGCCGCCCATTTGTCGGACGGTGAAGTGAGGCCCCTGAGCCGGCCGAAGAAGCGGTCGCGCGCGTTCACGCAGCGGACCGGGATGCCCATGGCCTCGCCGAACAGCTCGCGCACGGCGCGGGTGTCGCCTTTGCGCATCAGGCCGGTGTCGATGTACAGGCAGTGCATCCCATCGCCGATGGCGCGGTGCATCAGCGCGGCGCAAACCGAGGAATCCACGCCGCCTGAGAGCGCCATCAGCGCATGGCCGTCGCCCACGCGCGCGCGGATATCGTCGATGATGCTGCTCACGATGTTTTCCGTGGTCCACCAGCGCTCGCACCCGCAGATGTCGACGGCGAAGTGATCGAGGATCTCCAGGCCGTCGGGGTCGTTCGTTTCGACGCCGAACTGCATGCCGTACAGCTTTTTCTCCTCGCAGGCGAACGCGGCGGCGATGCCGTGCCCGTGCGCGATGACCGAAAAGCCCGCGGGCAGCTCGATCATATCCAGCCGGGTGATGAGCCGATCGGAATAGGACAGCCCCGCGAACAGCGGCGACGAGGACACGAAGTGCAGCTGGAGCGTCTGATCCTCCAGCGCGGTGTGGCGCACTTCGCCGCCCAGCTGACGCGCCATGCAGCGCGCGCCGTGGCCGATGCCCAGCACCGGCAGGCCCAGCCCGTACAGCGCCGGATCGCACTGGGGGCCTTCATCCACCGAAGGAATGCCGCTGCCGCCTGCCAAAATCACGCCGCGGGGTGCCAGCGCCGCGACATCCGCCGCCGGCGTGTCGACCGGCAGGAGCTCGCAGTAGATCTGGCAGCCGCGCAGCTGGCGGGCCAGAGCATGCGCCTGGGCGCCGCCATAGGTGAGAATCAGCAGCTTGTCCCGGTTCATCACAATTCCTCCCGTGTTTGGATCCGCGGCGCGCGGTCTGCGGCAGAGATGGTTTTCCCGATAATGCTTATGCAGCGCATGGGTCGATTATAACAAACGTTTGTTAAGATTTCGTGTGCGCGCGTCCTCAGCGCGTCGCGGTGACCTTCTTCATCTTCTGCTCGTTGATCGGCCGGTCGTTCCGGTCGGTCTTCGCGGAGGCGATGCGGTCGACCACCTCGATGCCCTCGATCACGCGGCCGAAGGCGGCGTACTGCCCGTCCAGATGCGGCGAGGTTTTATGCATGATGAAGAACTGGCTGCCCGCGGAATCGGGCATCATGGAGCGGGCCATGGAGAGCACGCCGCGCTCGTGTCTGATGTTGTTGACCACGCCGTTGGCGCGGAACTCGCCCTTGATGGTGTGGCCGGGGCCGCCCATGCCGGTGCCGGTGGGATCGCCGCCCTGGATCATGAAACCGGAGATGACGCGGTGGAAGATCAGCCCGTCATAAAAGCCTTTTTCGGCGAGCGACAGGAAGTTTTCGACCGTGATGGGCGCGATATCGGGATACAGCTCGGCCTTGATGACGCCGCCGTCTTCCATTTCGATGGTGACGATGGGATTTGCCATGTTGTTTGTCCTCCTCGATGTGTTGTTTCAGTTCTGAATCCTCACGGCCTTGTACTCATACCCGTGCGTATCGACCGTAACGGTTTTTATGCGCCATTCGTTGAGGGGCTTGTCGTTGGAGTCGGTCACGGTGGTGGCGATTTCGTTCACCACGGCCATGCTCTCCTCGTCGGTCACGCGGCCGAAGGCGGCGTACTGCCCGTTCAGCGAGGGATAATCCGCGTGCATGATGAAGAACTGGCTGCCGGCGGTGTCGTAGCCCTTGTTGTTGCCGCCCGCGCCGCTGCCCCTGCGCGCCATGGAAATCACGCCGCGCGTGTGCTGCAGCGGGTTGTTGAAGCCGTTGGCGGAGAATTCGCCCTTGATGGTGAAGCCGGGGCCGCCGCTGCCGGTGCCGGTGGGATCGCCGGCCTGGATCATAAAGCCCGCGATTACGCGGTGGAAGATCACGCCGTCATAGTAGCCGGACTGGGCCAGCTCCACGAAGTTGGCCACGGTGTTGGGCGCGATGTCGGGATACAGCTCCAGATGAATCTCCTCGCCGTTCTCCATGGTGATGGTCACGTTCGGATAGGGCACCTTCGAGTAGTCCGGCTGGGTCGCCTTCACGTAGATGATCACGCCCACCGCCACCAGCGCGAGCAGCGCCACGCCGATCACGATTTTCTTCATTGTCGCGTTCATGAAATTCCTCCCGTCAGCTCAATATGAGCGTTCGTTTGCGCGCCGCCATTTCGTCGACGCGGCTGATATACTGCTCTATGTTGCGCACGTTCGGCGCGCGCTCGATGCGCCGTTCGCGCGGGAAGAGCCACTTGGTGATCGCTCCCGCGCCCTGCGCGAGGATGCGCGTGGTTTCCTCCATGTTGTCGATGTTGTACAGGCAGGCGCAGCCGGGTTTGGCGTAGCCCACGTTTTCCAGGTTGCCGGCCATGTATTTCTGGCGGTACAGGTAGTACGGCGCGTAACCCGCCTCGCCCAGCGCGCGCCGGGCGCCGTCCACCATGCGGGCGGCCGCCGTGGCGTCGGCCTGGACGCCGCCCCGTTCGTGCAGCCGGCTCGACCGCTTGATGGCAAGCGTGTGCACCGTGACGCTCTCCGGCGCGAGATCGATCGTGCGCGCGAGGGAACGGAAGAAATCCGCCTCCGTCTCGCCCGGCAACGCGGCGATCAGATCCATGTTAATGTGGCCGAAGCCCATGCTTCGCGCGAGCCCGAACGCTTCGACGGTCTGGGCCGCGGTGTGCGCGCGGCCGATTACGCGCAGCGTTTCATCGGAAAACGTCTGCGGGTTCACGCTGATGCGCGTCACGCCGTTGTCCTGCAGCGCGCGCAGCTTGTCCCGGTCGATGGTGTCCGGCCGCCCCGCCTCGACCGTCCATTCCCGCGCGCCCGGAAAGAGCCGGTTTGCCTCGCGCAGCAGGCCGTCCAGCTGAACGGCGTTCAGCGCGGTGGGCGTGCCGCCGCCCATATACGCCGAGCGCGCCTTCAGGCCCAGCTCATCCATCAGCGCGGCGTCCAGCGCCATCTCGCGCTTGAGCGCCGCCAGATACGGCTCCACCAGCCTGCCGTCGCCCAGCTCGCCCGAGGCGAACGAGCAATAGGCGCAGCGCGTGGTGCAGAAGGGGATGCCGATGTAGAGATCGTATTCGTCGTCCGGCGTGTCGATGAGGCCACGCTGCATGGCCAGGATGTCGGAGAGCAGCCGCGTCTTTTCGGGCGACACGTAAAACCGCGCCTGGAGGTCGCGTTCGGCCGCTTCGCCCTCTATGCCCCGCTCGCGCAGCTCATACATGAGCCGCGTGGGCCGGATCCCGGTGAGCGAGCCCCAGGGGGGCGAAACGCCGGTCAGCTCCCGCATGAGCAGAAAGCAGCCGGTCTTGGCGGCGCGCTTGAGCTGCCGCTTTTCCTCCAGCCCGCCCCGCACGATGGGCGCGGTGTGCTCGACCACACGCCCATCCGCGGCGAAGCGCTCGACCCAGAGACCGTCCCGCTCCGCGTGGTCGTGTAAGATCAGCTCCTCGCCTTCGTCCTGTCTGATTTCCACGGCGCCCCGGAACAGCCGGACGACCTCGCACAGCTCGCCCCAGAGCTCGGGCAGGTTTGTCACAAGACGGATCATGACCGCCCTCCTATCTCACGTTCCACCGCGCGGCGATACGGGCCAGCGTGTCCGCCTCGCCGTGGCCGGAATACACCGTCAGAGACCGGGGCAGCGAAAGCACCGCGCGCAGCGATTTCATCAGCTGATGCAGATCGCCGCCCGGAAAGTCATAGCGTCCGTAGCCGCGCGCGAAGATGGTGTCGCCGGTAAACGCGGCCTGCGCCTCCGGGAGGATCAGGCAGACGCCGCCGGGCGTGTGGCCGGGCGTGTGCATGCCTTGGAAGGTCAGGCCGCACGCGCTCAGCTCAAAGCGCTCACCGTCGGGATAGAGCGCGTCCACCCCGACCGGGGAGAACGGCAGAACGCACGCTTCGGCGTTCATCTGGGCGGCTTCCGCGGAGCGCAGCATGGGCTCGTCCAGCGGGTGAACGTGGACGCGCGCGCCGTATTTTTCCTTCAGCGGCCCGGCGGCCAGCATGTGGTCGAAGTGGCCGTGCGTCAGCAGGATGTCGGTGAGCGTCCTTCCCGTTTGCGCGATCGCCCGGCACAGCGCGGGCAGATCGTCGCCGGGATCGATCACGAGCAGATCCCGCCGGGATTCCTCGTAGACGAGATAGGCGTTTTCCTCGTAAGCGCCGCACACCAGCGGCTGAATGACGATCATATGGTCAAAACCCTTTCCGGCTGTCCAGGAGAATGGTCACGGGCCCGTCGTTGACCAGCTCGACCTGCATGTGGGTGCGGAAGCGGCCGGTCTCGACATGGAGGCCGGTTTCTTCCAGCATGGCCTTGAGGCGCAGGAACAGCGGCTCGGCGACCTCGGGGCGCGCGGCCCCGATGAAGCTGGGCCGGCGGCCGTGGCGGGCGTCGGCCAGCAGCGTGAACTGGGATACCAGCAGCACCCCGCCGCCCACGTCCGCGAGGGAGAGGTTCATCTTGTCGTCCGGATCCTCAAAGACGCGCAGGCCGCTGATCTTCTGGGCGCAGTAGGCGGCGTCGGCTTCGCCGTCGCCTTCCTGCACGCCCACGAGCACCATGAAACCCCCGTCGATCTTTCCGACGGGTTCGCCCTCGACCGTGACGCTGGCGCGGGTCACGCGCTGAATGACGCATCGCATGGGATATTGCCTCCGTAATTCGTTTCTGTTGGGATGGGGCTGTCTGAGCCGTCGATTCAGGAAGACTCAGCTGTTCGTGCGGAACACCTCGATGATGTCGCCGCGCCGCAGCAGGCGCTTGATGATGTCTTCCAGCTGCCCGGTATCGCGGATGGCCAGCACCAGGTCGATGGTGGTGGTGTTCTTCTGCTGCCGGGCCGCCCGGTCGGTGCGCGCCGATACGGCCACGATGGGCACCTCCATCTGCGCCAGCATCACCGATATGTCGGCCAGCAGGCCCATGCGGTCGTTGGCGATTACGCGGATGCCGGCCTCGTAGCCCGCGCCGGATTCGGATTCCCACCGCACGGGAATGAATCGCTCCGGCTCGAGCAGCATGTCGGCCATGTTGGTGCAGTCGCGCCGATGAACCGACACGCCGCGCCCGCGCGTGATGTAGCCCACGATGTCGTCGCCGGGCAGCGGGTTGCAGCAGTGTGCGAAACGCACCAGCATGCCGCTGCCGCCCTCCACGATGACGCCCTGCTGGGCGTGCCCGCCGGAGCGCTTGTCGTCCTTGGGTGGGTTGGGCGCGACGGGCTTGATCTCGGGCGGCGGCTCGACGGCCTTCGTGGTCTTGCGCAGCTCCTCGGCCAGGCGGTTGATGATCTGGCTGGAGCTCAGTCCGCCGAAGCCCACGGTGACGAACACGTCGTCCAACGAGTGCAGCGAATAGCGGCGATAGATCGATTCGAGGAATTCCGGCCGGGTCAGCTGGCCCAGCGAATAGCCCAGGCGCTTGGCTTCGTGCTCCAGCATGTCGCGGCCCTTTTCGGCGTTTTCATCGTGCTGCTCTCGCTTGAAGAACGAGCGGATCTTGCTCTTGGCCTCGGCGGTGGCGGCCAGCTTGAGCCAGTCGCGCGAGGGGCCGTGCGACGTGGAGGAGGTGAGCACCTCGACGAAATCGCCGGTCTCCAGCGGGGTGTCAAGCGTTACGATGCGGCCGTTGATTTTCGCGCCCACGCATTTGTTGCCGATGGCCGAGTGGATACGGTAGGCGAAGTCGATGGGCGTCGCGCCGCGGGGCAGGTTGACCACGTCGCCCTTGGGCGTGAACACGAACACCTCGTCGGCGAACAGGTCTACGCGCAGCGCGTCCATGAACTCGCTGGGATCGCGCGTGTCGTTCTGCCAGTCGAGGATCTGCCGCAGCCAGTAGAGCTTGTCGTCCAGCTTGTCCGCCTGCTTGCCCTCTTTATAGCGCCAGTGCGCCGCGATGCCGAACTCGGCGGTGCGGTGCATTTCCCAGGTGCGGATCTGAACCTCGAAGGTCTGCCCGCGCAGTTCGCCCGTTGTGCCCACGACGGTGGTGTGCAGCGACTGATACATATTGCCCTTGGGCATGGAAATATAATCCTTGAAGCGGTTGGGCACCTGCGTCCACAGCGTGTGAATCACGCCCAGCGTGGCGTAGCAGTCGGGCACGGTGTCCACCAGCACGCGCACGGCGAACAGATCATAGATCTGATCGAAGGATTTGTGCTGGGTCTTCATTTTTTTGTATATGCTGTAGAGATGCTTGGGGCGGCCGGTGATATCGCAGTGGATGCCGGCGCTTTTAAGCTGTTCCCTGAGCTGCTCCACCACCAGCTCCACGATGTGCTCGCGCTCCTTGCGCTTGGCCCCGACCAGCTCCACCATCTGGTAGAAGCCCTCCGGGTCGATATAGCGCAGCGAGAGATCCTCCAGCTCCCATTTGATGGCGAATATGCCCAGCCGGTGGGCCAGCGGCGCGTACACGTCCAGCGTTTCCCGGGCGATGGGCAGCTGGCGCTCGGGTTTTTGATATTTGAGGGTGCGCATGTTGTGCAGCCTGTCGGCCAGCTTGATGAGCACCACGCGGATGTCCTTGCCCATGGCCAGGAACATCTTGCGCAGCGATTCGGCCTGCTGCTCCTCGCGCGAGGTGAAATCCAGACGCGAGAGCTTCGTCACGCCGTCCACCAGCAGCGCGACCTCCGAGCCGAATTCCTGCTCGATGGTCTCGGTGGTGATTTCCTCGATGTCCTCCACGCAGTCGTGCAGGAGGCCCGCCGCGATGGTGGTGGGATCCAGCGAGAGGTCGGCCAGCGTGTCGGCCACGCTGAGCGGATGGATGATATACGGCTCGCCCGACCGGCGTTTCTGGCCCGCGTGCGCCCTGTTGGCAAACTGATAGGCCTTTTCGACCAGCGCAAGATCGCCGTCGGGATGATTTTTGGCGATTTTCGCCAGCAGATCATCGACAGCTTTGCGATTCGGGTCATCCTGCTGCACTGCCAGCTTAGTACAGTCCGGCATGTCGGCCACTCAGATCACTCCTTTTTTGCCGCGTAATCGGCAATGATGCGCAGTCGCCTGTAGAGCGCGTTGTCGTCCGGGCTGGCTTTCCGGCCCGGAGGCACGCTGAGGCGCGCCTCGTTGGGATCAAGATCGATCAGCTCCATGCGGCAGAGCACGGCCATTCCCATCTGGAACGCCGCTCCTTCGTCGAACCCGCCGCTGCGGGCCGCGTCGCGCTCCAGATCCTCCAGCGTCATCCGCGAGACGGGCGAGGCGGCGAAGCGCCGCACGGAAACATACATGCGCCTGAGCGCGTCCACATCCGGCGGATCGTTCAGCCAGCTGTTTTCCGCGCGGTGCGGTCCCAGGCTCAGCGGCCCGTCCGGGAGCGGCCCGAAGGCTTCCGGCGGCGCGTCCCACAGCACGATATGCCGCCAGCGCCCGACGGGTTCGCCCCGCGGACAGAGGCACACGGCGTTCATGGCCGTTCTGTCCGCGCACCAGCGGCCGACGAAGGCGTCCGCGCGCGCCGCGAGGCCGTTTTCCTCCAGGAACGCCAGCAGCGCCCGCGCGCCGTCGTCCGTCGCGGCGGCGATCAGCGTGCCCTGCGGCGACGCTTCGAGCCAGCGCTTCAATTCGTCGCGGGAAACCGCGCCCGCCCGCGCCACGGGGGAATTTAACTCAGTATTATAAAGGACTTCCGTTAAAAATGCGCGCAGATAGCGGGGATATTTGTCATTAAAACGCGCAAAAACCGACGGCAGCGGTTCGGTCAGGAAATTCTTCACCTCGCATTGCACGCTCACCCGGCCGCGCCATTCGTTCAGCGAGGGCGCGTAGAGCAGATCGCGCGTGGTGCCGGCGATTTCCTGCGCCAGGCGGCCCTGCCCGAAGCAGACGCCCTGTATGCGCGCATCCGCCTGCTGAAGCTGCATCTGCAGGTACGCGCCGCCCGCGCCCACCGCGCGCGCCGATTCCACCGCCGCGCGCGCGAGGAACGCCGGGGAGGGGTTGCCGAAGCCCACGGGCTGCAGCCGGTCCATCAGCCGCACGGCGTTCTCCGTGACGCGGTTCAGCGGCCAGTCGAGGTCGTATTCCAGCTCGGGGATGTAGTCGTCCGGCTGCGTGTGCGCGGCGAGGTACTCGTCGAGCCGCGCGATGAAGGCGGGCAGATGCTCCTTCGGCATGGCCAGGCCGGCCGCCTGGTGGTGCCCTCCGAAACGCGTCATGAGGTCGGCCACGCTGGTGAGCGCGGCGAAAATGTCCACCGCCGGGATGCTCCGGCAGGAGCCCACGCACACGCCGCCTTCCTCCGCCAGCAGCACGACGGGATAGTGGTATTCCTGAACCAGCCGCGAGGCCGCGAGGCCGATCACGCCCGAATTCCAGCCCGCGCCGCACAGCACGATGATTTTGTGATCCAGCAGGCTGTAGCTTTCCATCATTTTCCCGCATTCATTCACGATGGCCTGCTCTTCGCCGCGGCGGCGGGCGTTTTCCTGCTCCAGTTCGTCGGCGATGGGCGCGGCTTCGCCCGCGTCGGAGGCGGTGAGCAGCCGCAGCGCGCGCCGGGCGTCGCCCAGCCTGCCGCTGGCGTTGATGCGCGGCGCCAGCTGGAAGGCGACGCTGCCCGCGGAGATGGCGCGCTCCGAAAGCCCCGCGCGCTCGATCAGCAGCTTCACGCCCAGTCTCGGCGCGCGGTTGACGCGCTCGAGCCCCAGCGACACGATCACGCGGTTTTCGCCCGTGAGCGGCACCAGGTCGGCCACCGTGGCCAGCGCGGCCAGGTCGATGTATTCCATGGCCGCGTCCAGCCCGGCCAGCGCGTGCACCAGCTTGAACGCCACGCCCGCGCCGCAAAGCCGGTCGAAGGGATAGCCGCCCAGCAGCGGATTGACGACGGCGCAGCCGGGCAGCACATCGCCGGGGCGGTGGTGGTCGGTCACGATGGCGTCCAGCCCGAGCGATTTCGCCGTTTCGATCTCGTGCGCGCAGCTGATGCCGCAGTCCACGGTGATGAGCAGCGCCGCCTTCTGCGCCGCCTCGCGGACGCCGCCGTCGTTCAGGCCGTAGCCCTCGGCGTGGCGGTCGGGGATGTAGTGGAAACAGTTGAGCCCCATCGACTGGAAAAACAGCATGAGGATGGCCGTGGCGCACACGCCGTCCACGTCGTAATCGCCCCACACGCACACCGTCTCGCCATTCTCTTTCGCCCGCCGGATGCGGGAAACCGCCTCCGCCATGCCGGACAGCAGCAGAGGGTCGTGAAGCTGGCTCTCGTCCGGATGAAGGAAGGCGCGCGCCTCCTCCGCCGAGGCGACGCCCCGGCGCGTGAGAAGCTGGTGGATGAGCGGCGGCATATCCTTCGGGCAGGGCCACGAGACGCCGTCCTGGCCGCGCTGAATCAGTCGGTACATGATGGGAAAGCTCCTTCTGTAAGAAACGTATGAACGGATCGATAAACTCGAATTTGACGATGCAATCGTTTAGTCTATCTTTGCATAATCTTCTCTAAGCATACCGTAAATGTTATAGTCACAATAGACCGAAACCATTTTGCCTTGTCGGATTGTCCCCTCTTTTATGAAACCACACCGCTCAAGAACCTTATTTGAAGCAATATTCCTAACATCAGCACGCCCATTCAGCCGTTCAATTTCAGTATTTTCAAAAACGAACTTTACTACTTCCTTCAGTGCTTCTGTAGTAATTCCCATATTCCAATATTCAGGATGAATACGATACCCTATATCACCCATCCTCGAATTCTGTATATCAAATACTGCAATCATTCCAATAACAGTATTTGTTTCTTTCAAAACAATCCCCCAGTCAAAGTCTGGTGAAGGCTTTCTTTTCACCCAAGGACGAGCGTCAATAAACATCAATTCAGGATTTTTTTCATTCTTGCTGGCTTTTCGTCCCCAATAGGTATAAATTTCATCTCTCCCCAACCATTCTTTCAAATCTGGTACATCTGCTTCGTTAAGCACACGGATAATCAATCTGTCAGTTTCAAGAATTGGTTTATTTGTTTCGTAATCTTTTAACATAGTGCCTCCATCATATTTATGTTTTCTGTCTCTTGGAAAAACTCCGATTTGTCGATCGTCAAATAACTCAAAAGATAAAGTCGATGGCCGAAGCCATTTTCAGCACAAATGATACCATGAAAACCGGGAAAGCGAAA
>JAFZRB010000084.1 GCA_017620115.1 Clostridia bacterium
ACGCTTCCCAACCTGTACGAAGCGCCGCTGATGCTGGAGAAGGCAAACCTGTCCGGCATTGTCTGCCGGGAACTGCGCATCGACGCACCCGCGCCGGATCTTTCGGAATGGCGGGCGCTGGTCGAACGCATCCATCATCAGTCGAAGTCCGTGAAGATCGGCCTGGTGGGCAAGTATGTGCAGCTGCACGACGCCTATCTCTCCGTGGCCGAAGCGCTGCGTCACGCGGGCTACGCGCTGGACGCCCGTGTTGACATCGAGTGGATCGATTCCGAGACGCTGACGCCGGAGAATTGTGAAAAAACGCTCGCGTCGATGGGCGGCATCATCGTGCCGGGCGGCTTCGGCAATCGCGGTATCGAGGGCATGATCCTGGCGGCGCGGTACGCCCGCGAGCGTCACGTGCCCTACTTCGGAATCTGCCTGGGCATGCAGATCGCGGTGATCGAATACGCGCGCGATGTCGCGGGGCTGGAAGGGGCCAACTCCCACGAGTTTGACGAGAGCAGCCCGCATCAGGTGATCCACTTCATGCCCGACCAGAGCGACGACATCGACAAGGGCGGCACGCTGCGGCTGGGCAGGTATCCCTGCGCGCTTAAACCGGATACCGTCATCGCCGCCTGCTACGGCGCGCCGGAAATCAGCGAACGCCATCGCCACCGCTACGAATTCAACAACGCGTATCGCGACGCGCTGCAAGCCGCGGGCCTGTGCCTCAGCGGGCTTTCCCCCGACGGGCGGCTGGTGGAGACCGTCGAGATCCCCGGCGAGCGCTTCTTCATCGGCGTCCAGTTCCACCCGGAGTTCAAGAGCCGCCCCAACAAGCCGCACCCGCTGTTTATGGGCTTTGTTAAGGCGTCCATAAACCATTAAAGAACGGGCGACCGCGCCCGGCGGCGCCGGAACCGCGGTTGTCGCGGGTGAAGCTGCCATGATATCCCCGTTTCTGGAGACTGATTCCAAATGCGTAACCCGGCCGGTTATGTATTTGGAATCAGTCTCCATTATCAGCAGCGCAATTAACATATTTTAACTTGCTAAAGCGCTAATCTGATGATATAATATTAGAAAAACAGTGATCTACTGATTCCGAATCCGCAACAGATGGGATGATGCAAATGGCGCGTTACATACTCAGGCGCGTAGCGATTTCCGTGATAACCCTTCTTCTGATCGTGGTGCTGCTCTTCGCGCTGGAACGGCTCATGCCCGGCACGCCTTTCAATGATGAAAAGCTGACGGAGGAGCAGGTCACCCTGCTGTATGCCAAATACGGTCTGGACAAGCCCATGTGGCAGCAGATCGTGATCTTCATCGGCAACATGTTCAGGGGCGATTTCGGGATCTCCTATACGATCCAGAAGAATCTGCCCATCTCCACGATGCTGGCCGCCAAGTTTCCCGTGTCCATCCGCATCGGCTCGATGGGATTCGTGATCGGCGTGCTACTGGGGTTTGTCCTGGGCACGTTCGCGGCGCTCAAGCACAACACGCCGCTGGATACCGGAGCTTCAGTGCTCTCCATGATCGGAGGTTCCGTGCCCTCCTACGTCATGGGCATGCTTTTGCTGTATTTCATCGCCTACAAATTTAAATGGGTGCCACTGTGGTATTCCGAAAAGGCGCCCTTCCTCACGTCCATCCTGCCCGCGCTGGCGATGGCCATCGGGCCCATGTCCTCCGTGGCGCGCTACACCCGCAGCGAGATGATCGAGGCCATGAACTCCGAATACGTTCAGCTGGCCGAGGCCAAGGGCATGAGCAAGGTGCACATCATCCTCCAGCACGAGCTGCGCAACGTGCTCATTCCCCTCATCACCATGATCGGCCCGCAGTTCGTGGGCATGATCACCGGCTCCACGGTGGTGGAGACCATCTTCTCGGTGCCGGGCATCGGCAAGCTGTTCGTGCAGGCCATCCAGGACAACGACTACAATGTGGTGGTGAGCCTGGCGTTCATATTCAGCGCCATGTTCATCGCGGTGCTCCTGCTGGTGGACATCGCCTATGTGATCATCGATCCGAGAGTGCGTATTGCGGGGGATAAGAAGCAATGAGAACGTATATTACGAAGGACACCGCCCCCAGCCTGCCGGCTGAGAAATTCCGCTTCAAAGACAATCCGGACATCATGCTCGACAAGACCTTCTCGGGCGTGAGCAGCTGGCGGGACAAGCTGGACCGGTTCATGAAGAACAAAGGCGCGGTGGCCGGAGCCGTGTTCATCATCCTGCTTACGCTCCTGTCCATCATCGGGCCTATGGTCAGCGGTTATTCCTACGACTTCATAGACCTGACTCACATGAACCTGCCGCCCCGCATCCAGGGCCTGGAAAAGCTGGGCGTGTTCAACGGTGTGGAGAAAGGCGCGTTCAAGTATACCGGGGCGCTGGAGGACGTGTATCACTGGTTCGGCACTGACGCCATCGGACGCGATCTGTTCACGCGCTTCTGCGAGGGCACAAAGATCTCCCTCATCGTGGGCATCGCCTCGGCGCTGCTCGACCTGATCATCGGCGTGACCTACGGCATGATCGCGGGTTACTTCGGCGGCCGGGCGGACTTCTTTATGATGCGCGTGGTGGAGATCATCGCGGGCATCCCCTCGCTGGTGGTTGTGACGCTGCTGATGATGGTGCTCAAGCCCGGCCTTTACACGATCATCCTGGCGCTGATGATTTCCGGGTGGACGGGCATGGCGCGCAACGTCCGCGCCCACACCCTGCGGGCCAAGCAGATGGAATACGTGCTGGCCGCCCGCACGCTCGGCGCCGGCGCGCCCTACATTATGCTCAGGCAGATATTCCCCAACATCTTCGGTTCCATCATCGTGCTGGTGATGATGAGCGTGCCCGGCGGCATCTTCCTTGAGAGCTTCCTTTCTTTCCTTGGCCTGGGCGTACCCGCGCCCATGTCCTCTCTGGGCAGCCTCATCAGCGACGGCTACAAGACCCTGATGATCCATCCCTTCCAGGTGGCTATTCCGTCCGTGTTCTTCGGCCTGCTGATCATCTCCCTGAACCTCATGGCCGACGGCCTGCGCGACGCCTTCGACCCGAAGCAGAAGACAGTGTAGGAGGCGAGCGCAATGGCGGATAAAAAGAAGATCCTGGAGGTCAAAGACCTTTCCATTACGTTCAAGACCAGCGGCGGCGACCTGAACGCCATCCGCGGCGTCAGCTTCGAGCTCCACAAGGGCGAAACACTGGCCATCGTGGGCGAGTCCGGCTCGGGCAAGTCCGTCACAGTCAAGGCCATCATGGGCATCATGAGCGAGAACCAGAGGGTGAATGGCGGCGAGATCAACTTCACCTTTGAAGAAAACGGCCAGGAAGTCACCCGGAATCTGCTGACCTACTCCAAAAAACGCATGATTTCGGAGATCTGCGGCCAGAAGATCGCCATGGTCTTTCAGGATCCCATGACCAGCCTGAACCCCGTCATGTCCATCGGCAAGCAGATCGCCGAGGGCCCGCGCAAGCATTTGGGCCTGGTGCCCACGGTGACCATCGGCAAGCAGGTTTCCGAGATGTTCCGCAAGCACAAGGGCATGAGCCGGCGCGAGGCCTATGAGCGCAGCATAGAACTTTTGGATCAGGTGGGCATTCCCCGCCCCAGGGAGTGCATGAAGGAGTATCCTCACCAGTTCTCCGGCGGCATGCGCCAGCGGGTGGTCATCGCCATCGCGCTGGCCTGCAACCCGGACATCCTCATCTGCGACGAGCCCACCACGGCGCTGGATGTGACCATACAGGCCAAGATCCTGGAGCTCATACAGGCCCTGCAGCAGAAGCTGAATTTCGGCGTCATATACATCACTCATGACTTGGGCGTGGTGGCCAAGGTGGCCGATAACGTGGCCGTGATGTACGCGGGCAAGATCGTGGAGTGGGGCACCGCCCACGAAATCTACTACGATCCCCATCACCCCTACACATGGGGCCTGATGTCCGCCATGCCGGACATGGAAATGGAGGGCGACACGCTTTACACCATTCCCGGCACGCCGCCGAACTTGCTCCAGCCGGTTCCCGGCGACGCCTTCGCCCTGCGCAACCAGTACGCGCTGCAGATCGACTACGAGCAGGAGCCGCCGGTGTTCCAGCTGACGGACACGCACTACGTTTGCTCCTGGCTGGAGCATCCCAGCGCGCCGCACGTGGATATGCCGCGGCAGCTGGCTGAGAGGATCGCCAGGATGAAGAGAGGGGCGAACGCCAGATGAGCGACAATATCCTTGAAGTCAGGGGTCTGAAGCAGTATTTCTATCCGAGAAAGGCCACTCCTGTGAAGGCCGTCGACGGCGTTTCCTTCAATATCAGGCGCGGCACCACCTACGGCCTGGTGGGCGAGAGCGGAAGCGGCAAAACGACCATAGGCCGGAGCATCATCCGCCTGTATACACCCACGGAAGGCTCCATCGTGTTCGAAGGCCGGGAGATCGCGGGCAGGCTGGACAAGAGCCTGCATTCCTTCATCTGCCAGAAGATGCAGATGATCTTCCAGGACCCCATGGCCAGCCTGAACCCGCGCAGCAAGGTCATAGACATCGTGGCGCAGGGGCTGGACATCAACCATCTGTGCAAGAGCCGCGAGGAGCGCGAGAAGAAAGTGATGGACATGCTGGAGCGCGTGGAGCTCTCCCGCGAGCACGCCAACCGCTATCCGCACATGTTTTCCGGCGGCCAGCGGCAGCGCATCGGCATTGCCCGGGCCATGGTGATGGATCCCGACCTGATCATTGCGGACGAGCCCATTTCGGCGCTGGACGTGTCCATTCAGGCGCAGGTGATCAACCTGATGAAGCAGCTGCAGCGTGAAATGGGCACCACATACCTGTTCATCGCCCACGATCTGTCCATGGTCAAGTACATCTCGGACGAGATCGGCGTGCTGCATCTGGGCCACATGGTGGAGACGGGCACCAAGGACGAGATATTCTCACACCCTGTGCATCCCTACACCCGTTCGCTGCTTTCCGCCATCCCCATCGCGGATCCCGAGGTGGAGAAGACGCGCACCGCCATATCATACAACTACTTCACCTCCGGCATCGACTACAACAAGGGCCAGATGCGCAGCGTCGGGGGGACCCACCAGGTACTCTCCACCGAAGCGGAGTTTGAGAAGTGGATGAACGAGACCGCCTGATCGCGCGTCAGGCCATCAAAGCGTGGTTTGCCCGGAAGGGTTTACCAAATATATTTTGAAAGGATGTCCGGAAATGAAGAAAATCAGCCTCACCCTCGTGATCATGATGATCCTCACCTCCCTCTTCGGCGCAGTCTCCTATGCCGAAGGAACGCCCGCCGCTCTGATCGATGAGCTCACCATCTACAAGGGCGCCACCATCAACAGCATGGACTACACCGTCAACACGGCGGCCGCATCCTTCACGGTGTTCGGCTACACCGGTGAAGGCCTGTACAAGTGGGCCAAGGACGGCTCCGCGCTGATCCTGGGCCTGGCCGATTCCGAGGAGATCTCCGAGGACGGCCTCACCCGCACCTACCACATCCGCGAGAACGCCTACTATTCCAACGGCACCCAGATCACCGCGCACGACTTCGAGTATTCCTGGAAGCGCCTGGCTGATCCCGCCATCGCCGCCGAATATGCCAACATGCTGCAGTTCGCCGGCATCAAGAACGCAGCGGCCGTGTCCGCCGGCGAGATGCCCGTCGACGAGCTGGGCGTGAAGGCCGTGGACGACTTTACCCTGGTGTGCGAGCTGGATACCCCCGTCAACTTCTTCGGCGACCTGATGACCTTCGCCACCTTCTTCCCGCAGAATCAGGAGTTCGTGGAGGCCGCCGGCGATCAGTACGGCCTGTCCGTGGAAACCACCCTGTGCTCCGGCCCCTACATGCTGACCGAGTGGACCGCGGGCGGCACCACCGAGAGCGTGACCCGCAATCCTTACTATTATGCGCTTGAAGACCTGAACGTGGACAAGCTGACCTGGCAGATCATCACCGAGACCTCCTCCGGCATCATGGGCTATGAGCAGGGCACGCTGGATGTCATGCAGATCACCAGCGAGTTCGTGGAACAGTATCAGGACAACCCCGGCTACAACCCACTGCTGGTCTCCACCCTGTGGTGGATGCAGCCCAACTGCACCGTCGCTCCCTTTGACAACATGCAGGCCCGCCTGGCCTTCGCCTATGCGGTCGATAAGGAAGCCATCTGCGCGAGCATCCTGAAGGACGGCTCCGTGCCCGCTTACTTCTTCTATCCCCAGAGCTTCCAGGCTGTGACCGGCCATGGCAACATCCGCGAGTATGCCGCCGAACTGGGCTACGGCGAGGATGGCCAGGGCAACTACCTGATGCAGGACGACGCGAAGGCCGCCGAGCTGTGGAACGCCTATCTCGAGACCTCCGACACCAAGACCTTCGAGATCACCCTGATCTTCACCAACAACGACACCATGAACTACATCGCCGCGTTCCTCAAGCAGGAGCTCGAATCCGTGCTGACAGGCGTGACGCTGAACCTCCAGCCCCTGGAGTCCAACGACCGCATCCAGCGCCTGCATGACGGCGACTTCACCCTGGCGCTGGCCGGATGGGGCGCCGACTATAAGGACTGCTCCAACTGGGCTATGCTGGCCACCGCTGATTCTTCCTTCAACTACGGCAAATGGATCTCCGTTGACGGCAAGTATGACGTGCTGGACAAGCAGTATCAGACCGTCGACGCCGCTGACGAGCTGGCGCGCGCCAGGGATCTGCTGGATATGGAATCCATCCTGCTGACCGAGGGCGGCTACCTGCCCCTGTATCAGAAGGTCGAAGCCTACCTGATCAACCCCGAGTACAAGGTGCCGCTGACCGCGAACGGCGGCTGGCTGTATCAGTACACCGATCTGAACAAGTAATCAGAGCGGATAAACGATTCACGGGCCCGGCGCAAGCCGGGCCCTTTTGCGGGAGAGGAGGAATACACGTGGATATGAAGCGGAAATACGCGAACATGCTGGTCCGGGTGGGTATGAACGTGCAGAAAGGCCAGTACGTGCTGATCGAGGCGGCTCAATGCGCCTGGGAATTCGCCAATATGGTGGCGGAGGAAGCCTATGCCGCCGGCGCGGCCCGGGTGCTCATCAGATATCTGGATTTGCATAAGCTGAAGATCGACGCGCTGAATCTGTCCGTCGAGGAGATGTCCAAATTCGATTCCTGGGATGCGGACGCCTATGAGTTCATGATGAATCATAAGGCCTGCACGCTGCGGCTGGAGAGCGAATATCCCGATCTGATGCGGGATCTGAGCGACGACCGGGCCCACGCAGTGTTTGCCCGTATAGACGGCCTGCGAAACATCATGCGGGGCATCATGCGCAAAAACGGCACCCAGTGGTGCATCGCGGTAGCGCCGAATCAGGCGTGGGCCGAGAAGGTGTTCCCGAACGACGACAAGCGCGTCGTGCTGGACAAATTCTGGAATACCGTCTATAAGCTGTGCTATCTGGATGAAGAATGCGACATCGTGGAGGTATGGAAAAACAGGGCTTTGCGCCGCCGGGTCATCAGCGAGAAGCTGGATGAACTCGACCTGGAGAGCCTGCATTTCACGTCCTCCAACGGCACGGATCTGACGGTTGGGCTGGGCAGGCAAAGCCATTTCGGGATCCCCAAGGCCATCATGGAGAAGATGGAAAAGGGCGGCCGCGTGCCTTTCCAGGCCAATATGCCCACCGAAGAGTTTTGTACGACGCCCCTACGCTATAAGACCAACGGCGTCGTATATTCCACCCGTCCGCTGTTGGTGGGCGGGAAGATGGTGGACAAATTCTGGATCCGCTTCAAAGACGGCAAGGCGATCGAATGCCACGCCGAAGAGGGCGAGGAAATGCTCCGCTCCATCATTGAGACCGACGCGAACAGCGGGTACCTGGGCGAGGTGGCCCTGGTGGAATACCATTCGCCCATCAGCCAGAGTGGCCTGGTGTTCTATACCACGCTGATCGACGAGAACGCTTCCTGCCATCTGGCCCTGGGCAGGGGGTTTGTCAGCCCGGATGTGACCGAGGAAGACGGCGTTCAGAACCCCTACAATCAGTCGCAGATTCACATCGACTTCATGTTCGGCGCTCCCGACACCTCTGTTGTGGGCGCCACCCGAAACGGCAAACAGGTTCAGGTATTCAAGAACGGTGACTTTGTCCTGTAACCTGCCGCTGCGTTTTGAACCGTGGCAGGTCGTTTGCCGGAACATGTATACCGCTTTTCAAAAAGCCAGAGCTTTGTTTTCAGAGTGTGTTTCTAACCGTTTCAGAAAGTTGGAAACACACTCTGGTCTATAACGCGGATATCCAAAGTGATATAATTGGGAGGAAGAGAAATGCGCGAATTTCAAATCGGCGGACACGAACCGTCCATTCTGCCGGAAGGAGACTGGGTTCTTGCCTGGGCGGATGAGTTTGACGGAACGGAACTGGATATGAGCAAATGGGACTATCGACTGAACATGATGGGCATGCGCTGGCCCTCCTGGGAGCGGGACTGCGTGCGTCTGGACGGCCGGAGCAACGCCGTGTTCACCCTGACGAATCGGGACGGGAAGCCGGTGTGCTCCCAGCTGCAGACGGGCTGCAATTTTATGGACGAGCCGGTAAAAGAGACCACATTCGGCAGCGATCAGCTTCAGTGGAACATCGGTAAGCTTCACGAAAGCCGCTATCTCCACGGGCCGGGGTATTACGAATGCCGCTGCCGCCTTCAGCGGAAGAGCGGATGGTGGAGCGCTTTCTGGATCCAGTCGCCTGTGATCGGGGCTTCGCTGGATCCGGCGGATACCGGCGTGGAGATCGACATCATGGAATCGTTTGAGCCGGGAAAAGTGCTGCGCCACAACGTTATCACCGGCGGGTACGGCCAGGACATGCGCTGGGAAAAGACGCCGGATGAACATGTTGGTCTGGACACCGCTCAGTTCCACCGCTTCGGCCTCCTTTGGGACGAAACGGGCTATACGTTCTACATCGACGGGAAAGAGGACGGAAAGATACAGAAATACATCACCGCGAGGCCGGAATTCATTCTGATCTCCACAGAAGTGCGCGGTTTCCGCGAAAAGGCGCACGCGCCCCGGCCGGAGGCCTATGACTCCGTGGGAGATACGTTCCTGGTGGATTACGTGCGCGTGTTTGACAGAAAAGCCTGAATCACGGGCAGAGCGATATGAGAACGAGGACGCGAGGAAATTTGCAGCGTTCATTCCTGGGAGGGGATAAGCATTTGGAGCTTAAAACAAAACGGTTGACACTCAGACCGATCCAGCTGGGAGACGAGGCCGAGATTCATGAATACGCGGGAGATAAGGATATTACGATGATGTATTATCTGCCGAACGATACATTTGTAGAAACCGCTGAATTCGTGAAGAGGAGCGTCGCCGAGTGGAAATCGGCGAATCAGACAAGCTTTGAATTTGTCATTCTGCATGAGGGCAGGATCATCGGCGGGTGCGATGCCGATCTCGGTCATAGCGAAGACCGTTCATACGCCACGCTCTGCTGGATCATCCATAAAAGATTCAGGAATCAGGGCTTTGCGTCTGAAGCAGCCGGTGCTCTTTTGGACTTTGCGTTTACTGAACTTGGCGTCGGGAAGGTATATGCTCAGTGCGATATCAACAACCCTGCTTCGTTAGGAGTGATGAAAAGAATCGGGATGAAGTGCGTTAATGACAAGGGAACGCGCACCTATCCCAAAACAGGGAAAACATCAGGCGAGTATACATGCCTCATCACCATAAGCGAATGGAAGGCTTTGCGGGAGAAGACGTTCGCGAAGTGACGCCAAGGGGTGATATTTCCTCTTTTTGGTTGACGCGGTTTCTTTTTTATCGTATAATTTATATGATGAAGTTTTGGATTGCATCCGGAATCTAAAAAACTCAATCTTCGTGTCGTCTGAATCGCAGATTTAGCCGTTCTTTGGCCATATACACAACCCATCCTGTGGCGTAAGGAAGGAGCCGCTTTATGAAACGGATTATCACACGGGTCGCGCGCATCCATATTGTTTTCGCCATGATCCTCGCGCTGGCTTTTTGCGCCCCCGCGCAGGCAGAAACATACGAAGCCAAAACAATGCGCCTGCTGCACTATCAGGGCAGCGTGGAGATATTCAATCCGTCCGGGGAATCGCGGTTCGTGATGGAGAATGTCCGCTTTTCAAGCGGTGAAGTGATGCAGACCGGCGCGGACGGCCTGGCCTCCGTCGGGCTGGATGAAACAAAGATCGTGACTCTGGACGCGGACAGCCGGGTGGAGTTTATCCAGGAAGCGGATCATTTCCGGCTGAATCTTCTCCAGGGCGCGATTATCCTGGACGTGCAGGAGAAGCTGGATGAGAACGAGAGCCTGGACATCCAGACCTCCACCATGACCGTGGGTATCCGCGGTACGCTCATCTTCGTGTCCGAGGAAGTCGCTGACAACGAACAGAAGGTCAAGACCAGGCTGGGCGTCATGGAGGGAACGGCGCAGATCGACTACGAGGACCAGTCCGGCGCGCATCGCCTGATGCCGGTACCGGCCGGACAGCTGGTGACCATAGAATGCCAGACGGAGGACAAAAGCGGCGTATCGCCCGTTATTACCAACATGACCAGCCAGGATGTGGAAGGCTTTGTGACCGACCAGGTTCTGAGCGACGCGGCGCTGACGCAGCGCGTGATCGAAGGAAGCGGAATGGGCGAGGAAATCCTTCTGTCCACGAATCCGTTGGGGAGCGGGGAAGAGAACACATTCGATTATCCTCTCGAAGGCGATTGGATATGGAACGGCACCGTCACGCTGGTGGCCCAGTCCGCCAGCAAGATGTACGACGGCCAGCCCCTGACCCGGCCCTCCGACGTGCTGGTATACGGCCTCCCTCAGGGCGTCAATATCCAGGTTTCTGCAGCCGGCAGCCAGACCAACGCGGGCGAAGGGATCAATTACATTGCCAATTACAAAATCTACAACGAGAAAGGTGAGGACGTCACCGAGCATTTCACCCATGTCGAAAAGGTCAGCGGCAAGCTGACGGTCGATCCCGCCCCTCTGATCGTATGGACGGGCAGCGCCGAGAAATACTACGACGGCGAACCTTTGACCAACCCGGAAGTGGATCTGCGAACCGTTCCGGGATACGAAATCGATGAGCCCACCTGGCGCAATACTTCCTTTGTTACGCGAACGGCGCTGGGAAGTGAGACCATGATCGCCGTCACCGGCAGCACGTGGGTGCACAGTACGAACCCCATCACCGGCGAAACGCGCGAGATCGTGCTCTTCACTGGCCAGAGGCTGTCGGTCCGTCTGAACAACGAAGAAGACAATGGCAGCATTGAATTCCAGATCGAAACCCTGAAGGTGAGCGAACTCCCGGAGGAGATTCTCCGCCTGTATGCGGACAATCCCGATCTGATGGCCCAGGCCTGCGAGGATGCCGGCTGGGATCCGGAGCTGCTGGCGAAGCGCATCGCTGAGCTTCCGGAGCAGACCGAGGAGAAGGTTTTGAAGAACGGCCTGAACGTCGTGAAGAGCGCGCGGGAAGACCTGATGAGGGATTCCACCGATGTGCGCATTACCATCGACACCGAGATCACGAATTACAGGAGTCAACCTCTGACGGGGAACGAGGCGCACTTTACGCCCATAGCGATCGATCCCACCATCGTAATCACGGCGACCGGCAGCCAGACGGAGGTGGGCGAAAGCCCCAACACCTATAAAATCGACTGGGGAAGCGCGCGGCCGGGCAATTATATACTGAGCGAAGACCTGGGCACGCTGACCGTTCTGCCGCTCATAGAAGACACGGTCACGATCACGGCGAATTCGGCCAGGAAAACATACGACGGCCAGGCGCTGGAAGCCGACGCTTTCACTGCGATCGGCTTTCCGGAGGAATACATCGTCAGGGCGATGGTGCAGGGCCATCAAACGAACGCGGGAAGCTCGGAAAACAGGATCGTTTCATATGAGATCCTCGACGAGAACGGCGAGGACGCCTCCGGACAGTTTGTCGATATTCAGATCGTCAGCGGCAGGCTAGAGGTAACGCCTGCGAAACTGACAGTGACGACGGGCGGTGCGAGCAAGGCGTATGACGGCACAGCCTTGAGCAGCGAAGAAGCGACGTTGGTCGGTCTTCAGGGCGGAGAGAGCGCGACGGTAACCGCTACAGGCACACAAACGGACGTCGGGACGAGCGAGAACGGCTATACGATCG
>JAFZRB010000085.1 GCA_017620115.1 Clostridia bacterium
TTATGAAGGCGGAGAAGCGACCGAGGAGCCGCCTTGTTCCGATTGGAATTATGACGTGAACGGCGCGGAATGCACCATCATGGGCTACTCGGGCGATGAAACAGAGCTGACGATTCCGGCGGTGATTGACGGATGGGCGGTTACGGGCATTGGGAACAGCGCCTTCGCCGGTTGCAGCGACCTGACGAGCATAACGATCCCGGACGGGGTGACCAGCATTGGCGATTGTGCATTCTATGAATGCTTTGGGCTGACAAGCATAACAATCCCGGATAGCGTGATCAGCATTGGTGAAAAAGCATTCGCTTGGTGCAACAGCCTGACAGACATTCAAGTGAACGCGAACAACCCATCCTATGTTTCCGTGGGTGGCGTGCTGTTCGATAAGAACATGACGACACTTATTGCCGCATGCCCGGGTGGAATTGCAGGGGCATACGACATTCCAAACAGTGTGACCAGCATTGGCGATTTTGCCTTCTGTATTTGCGAAAACCTGACAGACATCACGATTCCGGCCAGCGTGACCAGCATTGGCAAAGGCGCCTTCGATGGTTGCTTCAATCTGACGAATGTCTACTATGGCGGCTCACAAACACAGTGGAATGAGATCACAATCGGTGGCAACAACGGTTGCCTCGGGTATGCCACCATCCATTACGCCATCGGCGAAGCGACCGAGGAGCCGGATTTTTCCGATTGGGAGTACGCCATTGACGGCGAAACCTGCACCATCACGGGCTACACGGGCAGCAATACCGAGCTGACGATTCCGGCGGTGATCGACGGGTACACGGTGACAGCCATCGGCAATTTTGCCTTCCAGAATTGCTACAGCCTGACGAGAATCACGATTCCGGACAGCGTGACTAGCATTGGCAATTATGCTTTTTATTATTGCAGCAGCCTGACAAGCATCACGATCTCGGACAGCATAACAAGCATTGGGGGGTGCGCCTTCTATGAATGCACCAATCTGACCGACGTTTACTATGCCGGTACTGAAGCGCAGTGGAACGCCATTGCTATCGCCATTGACGATGGCAATGGCTACCTCACTTTCGCCATCATCCATTGTACAGACGGTGATGTAGTCCTAGAGGAGCCAGACACTGTCTGGATGTATGACGTGAACGGCGCAACCTGCACCATTACGTGGTATACAGGTGTAAAAAACGAACTGACGATTCCAGCGGAGATCGATGGGTATGCCGTGACAGCAATAGGCGAATTTGCCTTCGAAGGTTATACCAGACTGACAAACATCACGATCCCGGATGGTGTAACCAGTATTGGCAATGGCTCCTTCTCCGGTTGCAGCAGCCTGACGAGCATAACGATCCCTGACAGCGTAACCCTCATTGGCAATGAATCCTTCTCCGATTGCAGCAGCTTGACGGATATCACAATCCCGGCCAGCGTGACCAGTATTGGCAATTATGCCTTCGAGAAATGCAGCAGTCTGGCGGGCATCACGATCCCGGCCAGCGTGTCCAGCATTGGCTGTGGTGCTTTCTCTTTTTGCAACAGCCTGACGGACATCACAATCCCAGACAGTGTGACCATCATCAGCGATAGTACTTTCCTTGCCTGCAGCAGCCTGACGAGCATCACGATCTCGACCAGCGTGTCCAGTATTGACAAACAGGCCTTTTATGGTTGCCTCAGCCTGACGAGCATCACGATCCCGACCAGCGTGACAAGCATTGGCGGTGGAGCCTTCTCTTTTTGCCTCAGTCTGACGAGCATCACGATCCCGGACAGCGTGACCAGCATTGGAAGTAGTGCCTTCTATGAATGTACAAGCCTGACGGATGTCTACTACGCCGGCACGCATGCGCGGTGGAACAGAATTGCAATCGACTACGGAAATGACTGTCTCACCAACGCCAACATCTGGAATTATACAGTGAACGGTATGGAATGCACCGTCACGGGCTACACGGGCCATGAAGGTGAGTTGACGATTCCGACGGCGATCAACGGAAAGGCAGTAACAAGTATTGGAAATTCCGCTTTTAACAGAAATAATGATCTGACGAGCGTCGTTATTCCAGAAGGAATAAGCACGATTAGCAACACAGCGTTCTATCAGTGCGGCAATCTTTCCTACGTCAGCATTCCGAACAGCGTGACCAGTATTGGCAACTGGGCATTCGGGCTTTGCGGTAGCCTGACGGACATAGTAATACCAGACGGCGTTACAACGATTGGCGAATGTGCGTTTTATATGTGCGGCAGCTTAACAAGCGTAAACTTCTCAAATACTGTTGTCAGCGTTGGGGAGTCGGCATTCAATAATTGCGGCAGCCTGACGAGTGTCACAATTCCCGCCAGCATGACCGACATTGGCCATGTTGCTTTCGCCAACTGCACCAGTCTTGCGGGCTTTCAGGTCGACGAGGGCAATCAATGCTATTCTTCCGAGGACGGCGTGCTGTTCAACAAAAACAAGACAATTCTCATCGTCTGTCCGGCAGGTTTTGCGGGAGCATACTCTGTTCCGGACAGCGTGACTAGCATCAGCGATTGCGCTTTCGAAGCTTGCCGCAGCCTGACAAGCGCCACGATACCGGATGGCGTGATCAGCATTGGCCACAGGACTTTCTTTGGATGCAGCAGCCTAACGAGCGTCACCATCCCGTCCAGCGTGACTAGCATCGGCACTTATGCCTTCCAGGAATGCTCCAGTATCACGGACATCACGCTTCCGGACAGCCTGACCAGTATCGACGTTCATGCTTTCTATGACTGCTACAGCCTGTCGCTCATCACGGTCCCGGCCAGCGTAACCAGCATTGGCAACGGGGCCTTCTCCGGTTGCACCAGCCTGACAGACATCTACTACACCGGTACCGAAGCCCAGTGGAATGGAATCACCATCGGCAGCGACAACGACGCCCTCTATAACGCATCTATCCACTTCACTGAGCCGGTCTACACCGCCGTCCTCACCCTTCCCGCCTCCCTGACAGCCATCGAGCCCGAAGCCTTTGCAGGCATCAATGTGCAGGCCGTCATCATCCCCTCCGGCTGCGCGTCCATCGGCTCCCGCGCCTTCGCGGACTGCGCGAACCTGCGCTATGTGCGCGTTCCCGCCAGCGTCACGTCCATCGCGGACGACGCGTTTGAAGGGAGTAATCAGGCGGTCGTGGAAAGAGTCAGCGAATAAGGCGGGGGGGCACACTGTTTCCCTTGAAGAATCAGATTGGTTTTCATATTCAGGAAGGGGAGGAATACTCCGATGGACAATGACGTCGTCATGCGTCGGCTTTGCGCCGCGGATTATGATGAAGCGCTCGATTTCCTCAACCTGGTTTTCAGCATGGCAAAAAAACCGCATGATTTTCAAAAGGCCCTGCCCCGCATGTGGGCGCGCGATGACGAGCATATGGGCCGTCACCTGGCTATGATCCGGGACGGCCGGATCCGCGCGCTGGTCGGCATCTATCCAATCCCTGCCGTCATCGCCGGCAGGAAGCTGATGTTTTCAACGGTGGGGAATGTGGCCACGCATCCGTATGAGACCGGCAAAGGCTATATGACGGCGCTGCTCAACGCCGCCATGTCACAGCTGGATGAGATGGACGCGGACGCTTCGCGCCTTGGCGGACTGCGCCAGCGCTACGCCCGGTATGGCTATGAGCCCATCGGTTTGCAGTATACCTTTTTCCTCACTGCGCACAATGCGCGCAGCAAACCCCTGCCGGCCGGATTGGACGACGTCGTTTTCCGGACGATCGGCCCGAACGACATCGATCTCCTGAATCAGGCGGCCGCGCTGCAGCGCGAGTGTCCGATGTATGTCGAGCGCGGCGACGCGTCAGATTTTTACAATACACTGACTGCCTGGGAAAACCTCCCGGCGGCGGCCTTGCAGGGCGAGCGCATGATCGGGTATCTGGTCGCGAACAAAAGCGGAGAAACCATATCGGAATGCATCGCAAAAGACGACGAAACAGCGCTTCATATGCTGTTCGCCTGGCTTGCGCAGAAAGGTTTGCCTGCTCTGAGCGTCTCGGTCGCGCCATGGCAGACTGAACTGATTCGGCGGCTGATTCCCCTGTGCGAAAGCTGGAGCGCCGCTTCGCCCTGCCACTTTTTCATACGGCGCTGGGATCGCGTCATCGGAGCGTTGCTCGCGCTGAAACGCCGTCTGACGCCTTTGTGTGACGGCGCATTCACGCTGGGCATTCGCGGCTGGGGGGCGCTCCGGCTTGAAGTGCGCGGCGGGGATACCGACGTCTCGAAAGTCAATGAGGAACCTGCCTTCTGGCTGGAGCCGGCGACGGCCGCGCATGTGCTGGCGGGCACTGTGCCGCCGTATTGCGTGTGCGAAATACCGCCTGACCTTGCCCCGCTTCTGACAGATTGGCTTCCCCTGCCGCTGTCCTGGTGCACATTGGATCGCGTATAGGCGGTATGGCGCAAAGCCCTGGCGCTGTTTGGATCCTGCCGGACCGTCCGGCGTTTTTCAGGCAATCAAGCAGACTGCCCAGGAACTATTGAGAGATCATACGGAACATTTTTGTCTCGCCCAGATACATGTTCACGGTTATATCCGTAACGCGCTCATACACGGTGTTATCATAAACCTCCGTCAACGTCACCTGTCTTGGGAAATGCAGCGTCTTTGGCCCGTTTGTCGACGCGTGGATCGTTATGTATTGCGCGCCGATGTAAGTCACGTCGTCGCTGTCGCACCAGATATGGCAGCCCGCGAAGGCGGCGAAGCTGCGAATGGCGTCGCTGCGAATGAGTTTGGCTCCGTAAAAAACAGATGTGAACCCGTCCGCTTCCTTCACAGCGACGGCTGATTCGTCGAAGGTGAGGAATGTCGCCGCGCGCTCGCCGTCTCTGGGATAAAACGTCGGCCAGAGATAACTCTTGATTTCGGCGTTGGCGCCCAGGGAATCCATTCTGTGCCGGTCGAACCAGCCATAGATGAATCTGGGCTGCATGCCCGAGACCGCCGCGTGGGAACCGATGCGGAACTTGGGCGAATGCCGGGTCATGTCCATGACCATGTCAAAGCCGGTGAGTTCAGAGATGTGATCGGGCGAGAGCCTGATTTCGCGATCGGGATTGATGAGGCCGGAAGCGTACAGGAAGACGGCGACGGCGTGATTCCTGCGGAGTTTCGCCTTGATGGCCGCCCGTTCTGAATCGGTCAGCGAGAACACATTCACGAAGAGATAAAGCTTGTAATCGGGCATGGCGGGATTCGCCATATCGTTGTGATAATATTGGTCGACAGGCGCGCCGATACGGGCGATTTCATAATTGCGGAGCATTTCGACGCATTGCTGCGTCGTGCTCTGCGAAACGACCTGCGTGCTTTCCTCGTCGAAGAAGAAGGCGATTTCCGACGGCTTTTTGCGGGGGAGCGCGTAACCTTCGGCGGCGATCTGCTGCTGGCGCGCGATGAGGCTGTACAGCGCCGGATGCTTATAGCGCTGTCCTCCCAGCAGCTGGTCGAACCACCACGCCTGCGTGTCCTCGCAGAGATTGCGTCCAAATTCGCGCTTCATAATGTTGATGGAATCCGTGAGATCGAAGGCGTTGTACTTGTCCTGGAAATAAGCGTTTTCCATGTGGGTGCGCGTATCCTGCTCGACGATGTAGACCATGTTGCGCAGCGCAAAAGAATCGGGGAATTCGCGCTGACCCTCCATCCCGCCGGGCTGTCGGTTTTCATAGACGCCCGGGGCCGCGAGAAAGTCGACGAGGCCTGAGTTGAGGATGCGCAGGGTGCCGCCGCACGTCCCGCCGGCAAGGAACGATGTGCATCCATGCGCGCCATAGAACGCCCCGACCAATTTGTCGGGCGTGATTGACTTGATGATGCGCGCGAACTCATTGATGCTGGAAGCGGTGCCATTGTGCCAGGCGAGATAGAAGTCGTGCGCCTGCTGGTTGTTGTCCACATCGACAAAGGAGCCGACGCTGTATTCATTCGGCGGCGGGACGGGCACGTCGCCGTTGGACAGCACAGGATAAGGCGGCACGGTGCAGTCGCGATCGACGTCAGAGGCGAAATAATGCTTCTTCGCCTCGGGAATCGGAGGATCGGCGAGCGTAGCGCGGGGCATTTTCCACGCCGCCTGCAGGGCGCTGTCGCAGCCGTATTTCTCCGTGAGGAATTCCGAAAACCAACGCTTGAAAGCCAGGCTGTGACCCAGCGTCATGTCTCCTGAAAGCACGGGAAGCTTGTAATACCATTCGGAGGTGCCGCCCGCCGCAAGGAAGCAGCCGATAATGCGATCCGCATAAGGCAGGGCCATGAGCGTCCGCCAGGTTTCTGCCAGCGCCTCACCCGCGTCATGCCGCCATACCTTCGAACACAGCGAATAAAGGCGCGGCATGTCGGTGACGTATGATTCCGTGAAAAAGCGTTTGACGCCCGGTTTTGAGCCATCGGAATACGTGCAGCATTCGTCCGGATGCGCGAGGATCCAGTCGTTATTGGGATGCAGTCCCATACGCGGGATGAGATACGCGTCGGGAACCTCCTCCAGGATCGCCTCCGCCTCTTCCCGGAAGAGCTCCAGCGCGTTTGGTTTCAGCCATGTGGTATCGCAAATGACGAAGAATATGCGGATCCCGGCTTCGCCAAGGGCGCGATAATACGCTCTGTCCAGGACGACGCTGTCCACATTGTTCGCGCGTATCGTCGCCATCATCGGCGGGTAAAACTTCCCGTCTATACAGATCGCAGGTCTTCCGTTGCAGTTTCTGATGTCCGCCATGGCCAAGACTCTCCTTACCCTGCCTGTCTTTCTCCGTTCCGGCTGTCGATGAACATGCGGCAAAACGGTCTCCGCTTACATGGGTTCGATACAAAGCATGCGCGTCTCGCCGAGCTTCATCTCGACATCCACAAAGGTCTCGTTGCCGGGCAGCGCTTCGCCGGTGAAAACATCCCGCAGCACGGCGCGCAGAGGCACCGCAATGCGCTTGACGCCATCGGACGCGGCATGGACGGCGACATACTTTCCGCTGGCATAGGCCACGTCCCCGTCGAAGGTGTAAATCTGGCCGCCGGCCGCGGCGGTCAGCATACGCGCGCAGTCGGCAGTGATGTCAACGGCGGTGGTCACGTAGATCGAACAGTCTGCATCGCGCCGTATCAACTCCACCGCGCCGCCGTCCTCAGCACAGGACAGCACGACGTCTCCCGGCTGAGCGACGAGGCGCAGTCTGCGCGCGATGAGCGGCGAATCGCAGCGGTTCTTCTCGCCGGGAAGGGGTTCCAGCCCGTCGCCCGTCTCAACCGCCACGCCCGTCACGAAGCGCAGATCCAGCGGGCCCGTGAAGGCCAGCACCCGATCATCCCGCTTCCACCGTTCCAGCGCGCGCTTCTGCCCCTCGCTCCAATGGCGTACGGAACAGAAAACCGCCAGGCGGAAGCGCTCCGGATCCACCGCTTCAAAATCATCCATCATGAACATGCGATAAGGCGTGCCGGCATAACCGAGATTCTTCCACATACGGCCGTTCATCCGGCTGGCATAGTCACTGCCGCTCACTTCGTCAAAGATCTCGTCATCCATGAACAGGGCGATCGGCGCGGCGTTTTCGCTGCCGCCCGCCTCGGCATGATCCCGATA
This sequence comes from Clostridia bacterium, assembly GCA_017620115.1. Lineage (GTDB taxonomy): Bacteria > Bacillota > Clostridia > Christensenellales > Aristaeellaceae > Firm-10. The sequence continues at coordinate 7,611 of JAFZRB010000085.1, forward strand.
GATCCGCGCCGCCTGCTTGTGGAACGCCATCAGGTTGAGATCCTTATACCAGCCGCCCCACATGTCGAACCACCACACGGCGGTGTTGTGCGTTATGACGCGGGCGAACGCCTTTTTCATCTGGCCAAGCGATCCGGCCAGGTCCTTCGGTCCCCACCATACCGGGCTGTCATAAACCTTGCTGACCACCGGATTGGCGTATGGCATGCACTGGCTGATCGGCCGGGAAAGATACGTGCGCACATCCGCCTCCATGAACCAGGGTTTCCCGTGCAGCGCGGCGGATTCCACAGAGCCCTGAAACGCCCAGTCCACGCCCTGGCCGCGGTTGTCAGTATAGGTAAAGGGCGAGGCCAGGAAATCCACGGCGTCGCTTTGCATGACCATGTTGGCCGCGTGCTGGCCGGATTCCTGATCGCATACGGTGTAGCCGAAGAACGCCCCGATCACCTGTCTGCCGCCCGTCGCTTCCTTCGCCAGCCTGCACAGGCTGATGGCGGCCTGAGAGTGGCTCTCGTTGTAGAAGCGGTAGAAATCGACGGTATAGCGCTCCAGCTCAGGATTCCTGAGGCGGCCGTCGCTGCCAAACATGCGCTGCGCGGGAGAGGGAATCGTCACGTCCTCAAAGCCGTTCAGTTTCATGTTCCACGCCGCGTTGAGCGCCGCGATGCCGCCGTACCTTGCCTGCGCCCACGCGGCAAACGCGCGGCGGGCGGGCTCGGAATAATCGGTAAACTGCAGGGGATGCTGCTTCGGCCGGATGAATTCCTCTGTGTTCCCGCAGGCGATGTGCCAGCCCGGCACCCATGCGGCCCACCCGCTGTCTTCAAGCCACGCCTGAAAATCGAACAGCATGCGCCGGGTATCATCCAGCCATTTCTGCGACTGATAGGAATGATGGATGGGCGTGCCCTGCGCGTCGCGGCAAAGCTCGCCCGGATTGTCCGCCTCCCACCAGGAAGGCGGCTCAATCATCAGGCGCGGGATCAGGTAATCGACGCCGGGCTGCGCGCCATCCAGAATGATATGGAAGTCCTCGTCGACAGCGGAGAAATCATACTGCCCGTAGCCTTTCCAGAAACCGGGGCGGAAAGGCCGTGTGCCGGAGTACTGGTTGATACCGCGGTCGCCCGCGTAAACGCCCGTGAAAAACAGATGCACGCCGGCTTTGCGGAAGCCTTCGTAATCGGCGCACGAGGGCTGATAGCTCATGTAGCCGTACAGAGGCATGCGCTTGCCGTCGATTTCCAACAGGAAGGCGCTGCCATTCCGGATGATTTTGCTTTCCGGCATAGATTACCACTCCTTCTTACGTCCGGATCGCCGCGACGGCCATCTCGGTTTCGGGCAGATCGAACGCCACGCAGCGCTTGCCTTTCAGAGACTCCACACGGCAGGGGATCGCCAGGGGCTCGGGCCGATCCAACGTCATGCACTCGACGCGAGGCGCGTTGTCGCCGGGCCATTCCATGAAGACCGTGCCGGAAAGGCCGCTTTCGCAGGCGCAGGCCGCGAGCAGTCCGCCTTCGATTTCATAGCGTTTGATCATCTGTCCCTCCGGCGCGCGGGCAACGCCCACAACGTCTGTGAAGCGGCCCTGTCCGTATCTGTCCAGCCAGGCGGTGCGCAGCGCCACGATTTTGCGCAGGCGCTCCCACTGTTCCGGATCACGCCTCCAGGTATTATCCCACTCCAGATCATAACACCAAAGATAAGATCCGTTCACGAAGGCCCTGTGCAGCAGTTCCGTGGAGTGCCGCGCCACATGCTCCGGCCGCATGGCGGAATTGCGCCGGGCGTTCATCATATCCACCAGGATCTGTTCCGGGAAGGTGTATTTATACACCTCGGGCATCCAGTCGTGCAGGGGGCCGCTGAGCACGGTAATGAGCTGGCCGGAAGCGCCGGGGCCGAAGTTGTCGTTGCAGCCCTCGTAAATCAGCGCCATGCCTTCCGGATCGTATTCGCTGCGCATGCGGGCGAGCAGTTTCTCATAGCCCTGATTCCAGGCGATGGGATTGTTCCTGTGTTCGGCGTGGCCGGGGTGGTAGCATTTGCAGGAACCGCCCATGGCCAGCTGGTCCAGATACATGCTGTCCGCGCCGATCTCGTGGGTCAGATACCTGACGACGTCCGCCAGTTCGTTGCGCCACTCGGTGTCATTGATGCAAAGGGAGGCGAAGTATACGTCCGCCGCGCCGTATTTTTCGATGTGCAGTTTACCCTCGCGATCCATGACGGCGCTCTTTTTGATGCGTTCCTGCTGATCCTCGAAGCCGGTATTGCAGAGGCGCGAGTTGACATAAAACGCCACGTGGCCGCCCATACGCTTGACTTCCGCCAGAGCGTCCTTGAGTTCCTGCTCCGTGCCCAGTTTATGATTGGGCTTATAATGCGGGAAGCCGAAGTCAAAACCGTCCTCGTTCCAGCCGGAGAGCAGCAGGTGGTTGAAGCCCAGCGCCTGGGCCTGACGCAGCAGCTCCGGGATATCGCTGAACCTGTGCACGATGCCGCCGCCCTGATACTGGAAGTCGTAATGGGCGATGAGGCCGGCGCTCTTTTCAAACCAGAGGGGACGATGATGGCCGGGATCCGGGCGGTTCAGCGTGCCGAACCAGGCGCGGTAGTCGTCCGCGCCCCAGTGCCAGTCTCCCTCGTGGAAGGCCACGACGCACTCCTCGCTCTCCCATGCGCCCTGCTTGAGACAAGGTTTGTGCACGATGGCCAGGCCGACGCCGGGGTACTGCTCGCCGAAGGATTCCAGACGGAGCCCTTTCATGATGAGACGTTCGTTGCGGCAGGTGATATACAATCCGGTGCCTTCTCCGGGATCGTACAGATCCATCCACAGCATGGAAGCCGCTCCGGAATAGGACATCTCCACCACATAGGCTCCCCGGTCGTCCCTCGCGCCGGAAAGATGGCCCAAATTGTAACCGTAGATATATTCCTGCCACTTCCAGTTGATGCGGGGCTGAACCGACGCCAGATTCTTCGTGGGATTGACGGTTCGCAAACCGGCGTGATGGGGAATGACGAGCATATCGTCCTCCCAGCTCTCGCCGAGCCAGAGGCCGTCCATGGATGGGAAACAGATCTGATCGATCTCGCCGTCCGTGCGGTTTTCCACCGCGAGACGCCACAGCGTGCGGCACTCGTTTTCAGGCAGCTCGATGGTCACCGTGGCGGAAATATCCACGGGCTCGCCAAGCGGCGGCAGCCTGTAATCGTGCTTGTTCACCGGCTTTCCCGCGCCGTCCATTTCCACCTTGGGAAACGTCACCAGCATAGGATATGTGATGGTCACGCGGGCGCTCTTATCCCGCTGCTCCACCGCGATGTCGGGCGTCAGTCGTCCGTCCTCGCGAATCTCCAGATACCGGGGCACATAAAGGCGTCTGTCTCCGTCGCTGGTGTGCAGCAGACCGTCCAGCAGCGAACGGGTGCTGCGCACGTGGTTCTTGGCCGCGTTGTCCCAGGTGCTCTCCCGGGTGAATTCCAGTATTTCTCCGTTCAGGGCGTCCACCGCGATGGAGACGATCCCATTGGTCGCATGCAATCTGGATTGATACATCGTTCTTTTCCTCCTGTGCTGTGCGCCGCTTCTCACATGAGCGTCCTGTTTGCCCGCTCCCTCACGCCGGCTTTTTCTTCGTTTTCGTCTCTCCCGAGGCTCCGATTATAAGTGCGCCGGAGAGAAGAAACCTCCTCTCCGGCACAATAGACCGAATAAGGTATTATTCGCCGATCGCGTTGTAACGATCCAGACCGGCCTGCACGATCTCGCGGAATTCGTCGAGACCGGCGGCCTCGATGGAAGCCACATAGGCGTCCCAGTTATCGAAGGACTCGTTGCCCGCAACGAAGGCGGCTTTCTTCTCGGAGACGATGCGATCGATGTCCAGCTTCAGGTCGGACAGAATCTCGCTCTCCTCCTCGGTGTAGGTGAAGCTGCCGGGCCAGATTACTTCGGGGCCGTAGGCGGCCAGGTTTTTCGCCGCGGTGGTGGTGGACTCATTGATCAGATTGTCACCGAAGTGCACGTCGTCCGCGACGGAGGGGTTGTTGCCGCCGCTCCAGCAGATGTAGGTGCCCAGCGCCTCTTCCATGGACAGGCCGTCGGGATTGGCGGTGACGAAATCGGTGTAGCGGGCGATGCCGTCCTCGTCCAGTTCGTAGGTCTCGCCTTCGATGCCCAGGAAGAACAGATTCAGGCCTTCGTTGGAATAGAAGTAGTCGAAGTAGCTGACGACCTCGGCGGGATACTGGCAGTTACCGGTAATGAAGGTGTTGCCGCCGCCCACGCTCAGGCCCTGGCCGGCCCAGAACTTCTCATCGCCCTCAGCCTTGCTCAGCGGCGCGGGCAGGCCGATAAAGTCGTCGGAATAAGTGGTCATGTAGGTGGTGTTGTGATCAAAGCCGAACAGCACGCGGTTTTCCGCCGCAGCGGCCTGGAAGTACGCCAGATCGGCGGTGAAGATCTGCTGATCCAGCAGGCCTTCCTCGTAGATGCTGTTCAGGAACATCAGCATTTCCTTGTAGCCTTCGGAGGTGGGGATGAAGCGGAGCTCGCCGTTCTCGTCCACATCCCAGTAAGTGGAACTCTTGCCGCGGGTCATGATGCCGAAGGTGCCGGCGAAGGCGTTGATGATGCTGCCCAGGCTCTGGCTCGCCAGCGGCAGCTCGTCCGCCTGGCCGTTGCCGTTCCAGTCGCTGTCCTTGAAGGCGCGCATCTGCTCCAGCAGGTCGTCCAGCGTGTCGGCGGGCTCGAAGCCGTTCTGCTCGACGAACTTGTAGTTATAGAAGAGCTTCGGACTGATGTTGGAGGGAGAAGCGGTCACGATGTAGGGGAAGCCGTAGATCTGGCCGTCCGCCTGGACGATGGCCTTGTAGATCTCCGGAGTCTCAACCAGCAGCGCGTTGAAGTTGGGCGCGTGCTCTTCAAGCAGGTCGCCGATGGGCTGCAGCTGGCCGTCGGCCGCATAACGCACGACGTCATTGTTGGAGATGCCGGTCTTGAAGATCACGTCGGGCAGCGTGTTGGCCGCGAAGAGCAGGCCCAGACGCTCGCCACCCTGACCGGACGGCGCGGCGTCGAACTCGAACTTGATGTGCGTCAGTTCTTCCATGACCTTCCACATGGCCAAGTCGTTGAAATCGCCCTTTGTGTAGGGACCGGCAGTCGCGAACGCCGTCAGCGTAATGACCTCGTCCGACAGGGGGAAGGTCACGTCCGCCAGGGCCGTGCAGCACGCGCCTGCCACAAGGAGCAGCGCCAGCAGGGTACAAAGCAGTTTCTTCATGGGGAACCTCCTTGAATGTATTATTTCGGCAATCCTGCCGATGGGAAACGGGGAATCAGCCCTTCACCGCTCCGATCATGACGCCCTTCACGAAGTAGCGCTGCATGAAGGGATACAGGATCAAAACCGGCAGCGTGGACACGATGATCAGACCGTACTTGATCAGCTCCGCCAATATGGTCCGGTCGGTCAGGGAATCCTCGTCGCCGAACATGTCCTGGGCCACCTGATTCTGGATCAGAATGGAACGAAGCACCAGTTGAAGCGGGTAGAGCTTCTTGTCGGAGATATAAATCAAGGCGTTGAAGAAGGAATTCCAGTGCGCCACGCCATAGAACAGCACCAGCACCGCGAGAATCGGCTTCGACAGGGGCAGAACGATTCTGAACAACAAGGCGAAGTTGCTCGCGCCGTCAACGGTCGCGGCTTCCTGCAATTCGTAGGGTATGGACGTGTTCAGATACGTGCGCATGACGATCACGTTGTAAACGCTGACCGCGCCGGGAATGACCATCGCCCAGATGGTGTTTACCACGCCGAGCCCGTTCATGACCAGGTAGGTGGGGATCAGACCGCCGCCGAAGAACATGGTGATCAGCAGCAGCGTCATGAAGAAATTGCGGCCGACCCAGTCCCTGCGCGCCAGGGGATACGCCGCGAAGGTGGTCAGGGTCACGTTGATGGCGGTGCCAAGGAAGGTATAAAAGAAGGTGTTCCGGTAGCCGGTCAGTATGTCCTGATCCCTGAAGATCATCTGATATCCCCGCAGGGTCACGCCTTTCGGCCAGAAGAGCACCTGGCCCGCGTTGACCTCAAGCGGGCTGCTGATGGAGGCGATCACCACGAAATACAGGGGATACAGTATCGCCAGCATGATAATGCCCAGCAGCATCACGTTGATTATATCAAAACCTTTGTCAAAGCGGCTCTGTCGTTTGAAATCGTTGGAGAACATGCCATCCCCTCCTTTCCTTTACCACAGGCTGGTTTCACCGATTCTGCGGGAAATGGTGTTTACCGTCAGCAGCAGGGCCAGATTGATGACCGAGTTGAACAAGCCGATAGCCGTGGACATCGAGTAGTCGTGATCCAGCAGTCCGCGCTTGTACACATAGGTGGAAATGATCTCCGCCTTCGAGATGTTCAGGTCGTTGGCCAGCAGGAAAGCCTTCTCGAAGCCCACGCTCATGATGCTGCCGCAGCTCATAATCAGCAGGATGACGGCGGTGGGCAGTATGCCGGGGATGTTGATATACCAGATGCGCTGAAGGCGATTGGCCCCGTCGATGATAGCCGCTTCATGCTGTTCCGGATCGATGCTGGTCAGCGCGGCTGAGTATATGATGGCGCTCCAGCCGGTATTCTGCCAGATGCCGCTGATGACGTATATGGCCCGGAAATACTTTGGATTGCCCATGAAGTATACGGCTTGTCCTCCGAACAGTTCAATGAACTTGTTGATAAAGCCGCTGGTAGGCGACAGAAAGAGGATGATCATCGAGCACATGACCACTGTGGAGATAAAGTGAGGCGCGTAGGTGATCGTCTGCACCGTCTTTTTGTAAACGGGGGAGCGTACCTCGTTGAGCAGCAGCGCCAGGATGATGGGGGCCGGGAAACCGGCGAGCAGCGAATACAGGCTCAGCAGCAGGGTGTTGCCCACGATCTGGCCAAAAAAGGCGCTCTTGAAGAAGCGCTCGAAGTAGTACGTACCCCGCCAGGGGCTGCCCCATATGCCTTTCGCTCCGGAAAACTTGCGGAAAGCGATCTGGATGCCGTACATCGGTACGTAATGATACACCACGAAGTAGATTAATACCGGCAGGAACATCAGATACAGTTCCCAGTTCCTGCGGATCATCGTTCTCCGGTATTTAGATGCGTTTCTGCGCAACACGCTCTTCTCCGCCATACGAACACGTCCAATCTTCAGAGTAACTCTAATATATCACAACTCGCTCTGTTTTTCCAGTCACAATTCCCGTTGACTCATTGCATTTTTCATCATTCTCAAAATATATACAACAAATAGCCATATTTTCTGTATATTACGCCTATAGCTGCGTAAGCCGCCCGTTTTATGTTTATGATCCAGTAAATGCGAATTCCTGGCATAAACCACGATGCCGGGAGCCTTCGCAGGGTTCCCTCTCCCAGATATTATACTTCACCGGAAGAACGAAATCAATATATTTCGCACAGGTCCTCAATCCGCCGGCGCGCGCATTGATTTCCAGGGCCGGGGCTGGTATAATAACAGATATGGTCATGCGGTTGTTGATGAGAACCGGTAATGACATGCTGAAAAACGTGATGGCGCGGAACGTGTCTACTCATGGCGAGCCGAAGCTGCTGGTTTATCCGGACATTTAGCCATGAGTGAAAAGCGGAGCGCGCAGAGGGAGAGCAGGACAATGAAAGCGATTATCAATGCCAGGGTTGTCTTTCCGGACCGTGTCGTGGACGGCGGAGGAATTCTCTTCGACGAGGACGGGATTCTCGCCAGCGGCCGCATTAAGGTGCCGGAGGGCGTTGAAATCGTGGACGCCCGCGGAATGTACGTAGGGCCAGGTCTGGTTGACGAGCATCTGCATGGCTATCAGCAGTATGGCGAGGCGTTCAACGTGGTGGACGCCTGCAGGGAAGTGGCGAAGGCGCACCTGAAGCACGGTACGACCACCATGACCCCCTCGGCAGCCTATAACCTGAGCAGGGAGGACTTTTTGTCCGTAATCTCGCAGTGCAACCAGGCGATCCGCGAAGGCGGAACCACCATTGCAGGCGTTCACTTCGAAGGCCCGTTTACCAATCCGCGGTACGGCTCCAAGGCCGAACGGGCGTGGCAGTATTCGGATGCGGTCTGCAGGGAAATCTTTGACCGCGCCGGGCGCAATGTGCTGCACTGCACCTACGCGCCGGAGATGGAATGCGCGCCGAGCCTGGAGGCGCTGCTCGCGGAGCGCGGCGTCATCGCGGACATCGGGCATACCTGCGCGGGGCCGGCGGATATGGAGCGGGCCGTCTCCCGCGGCGCACGGATCATCACGCACACCTTCGACGCCATGGGGCATTATCTGGGCGCGCAGGAAGCGGCAAAGGAAACGGGCGATGTGCAGGATTCGACCTCGCAGGTCGCGCTGGCCACGCCCGGCCTGTACTACGAGCTGATCTGCGACTCCATGGGGGCGCATGTGACGAAGTACAGCGCGAGCCTCGCCTATCGCGCCGCAGGCGAGGATTATATCATTCTCATTACGGACGCCACCTGCTACAGGAAGGCAAACGCTCCCTCGGGAACCTGCGAACGCTGGCGGGACGCGACGGACATCAACTTCAACGAACGGGGCCAGTTGTCCGGCAGCCGATTGACGCTGAACAGAGCGTGCGTCAACTTCATGAAGATGACGGGCGCTGACATCCGCGTCGCGTTCAAGTGCGCCTCCACAAATCCGGCCAGAGCCCTGCGACTGGACAACCGGGTCGGTTCTGTGGAAGTGGGCAAGGAAGCCAATTTGCTAATGGTGGACGATGATTTCTGCGTGCGGGCGGTCTGGTTCCGCGGGAAGCCGGTCGACGAAGTAAGAAACTGACCGGCGCAAGGCAGCGAATGAGCCGGGCTCATCGAGCGGCTGTGCGCGGCGCTGAGACGTCCCCATATACGCTAAGAGAATCGACTACGAACCTGTCACCGCCAAAATGGCAAATCCAATTATAGCCGCCAGCGTACAGAGCGAAAGCGCCGAAGATATATAGGCCCTCTGATCAGCGTCGTCAGCGAAAACGGGCAGCACAAAAGGCGGCGGCAAGATGAACATCACCACAATGGCAGACGTGAGATTTGTCTCTGGCCATAGGAGCTTCAGAAGCCCAATTACCACAGCTCCCAGCACCAGCATGATCCCGTATCGGAGCGCGACCACTTTGCCCGTTTCCCGCCAGGGAATGTCGCCCAGCGCCAGGTCATATCCGATGGTCAACAGGATGATGGCGCTGGTCGGCGCGGCGATGAAGTCCGTACAGGCATCGAATATGCCGCTGACGCCGGAGGGAACCAA
>JAFZRB010000086.1 GCA_017620115.1 Clostridia bacterium
ACGGCCAGCTCGATGTCCCGGCAGCCGCAGCCGCCTTCTATGCCGACCCAATAAAAGCTCCGGCATGCGCCGCAGGGCAGAGCGCGCACGCGCAGCTGCATCACCACGCCGCCCTCGCAGCGCTGAAGCCGCAGCTGCCCGCACGCCTGACAAAAGCGCGGAGCGCCCTTCAGCAGCGCCTGCACGCATGAATCAAAGCCAAACATACGGATTCACCTCCCGTTTCCATGTTATTCCATGGAAGGCGGGAGGTGTGACGGAAAAAGGGCGGGAGTCCGGCGAGCCGGGCTCCCGTATTATGATGCGGCGCCGGCCGACGGGATGCGCTCAGGCTTTGGGCTGTGGAACCGGCGGCGCGGGAATCATGTCGATCTCGGTTTTCACGTGTTCCGGCCGCTTTTCCAGCAGCTCGGGCTCGTTCAGGTAGCGCACGGTCGTGCTGAACATGCGCCCGAACACGGCGCCCTCGGCGATGCGCTCGTCGATGACCACGCCCACCGGCATGACGCGCTTGGCGCGGCAGGTGCCGTCGTTGTTGCGAACCAGCTTCTGCTCCGGGCGGCCCATCGTGACGAATATGCTGTTGGTGCCGAAATCATAGATGTGGTGATACACATAGCTCATGCCGATGGAGGCCATGTTGCTCACCCAGAGGCTGGTGTGGAACGGGCTGGCCTCGTGGATGAAGCGGGGCATCAGGCCGTGATTGTCCAGAAAACGCGCCAGCATGACCACAAAATTGGGCAGCCCCGGCACCTTCAGCAGGAAACTCGCCAGGGTATCCGTCTTGTTGGAGGGCTGCGGCAGGCGCGCTTCCTCGATGGCCGCGTTGATGCGGCTGCTCACGTCGAAGATGGTGTCGTCCAGATTGAACTGCACCTTGCAGATCGATTCCTCCAGCTTTTCGTCGGACATCGACTTGAGCGCCGCGAACGACACGCAGAAGTGGTTGCGCGCGTACAGCCTGCGGTTGACGATGAAACGGTTCATCTCCGGGATCTCGCCGATCATGCGCAGGTAGGCGGCGATGAGCATGTCCATGTAGGAGATCTCATGGCCTTCGCGGCGTTTATCCCTGATATAGCGCGTCATTCCGTCGAAGTCAAGCTCCTGTTTCGCCTGTACCATCGCGTCGTAGCGGCGCGGCATGATAAACGGCGTAAACTGCACGATGGGATCGCTTCCCTTCACGCGCGCGCCATCCGGCCGTTTTCCAAACATAGTATCATTCCTTCTTATCCTGAAGTATTGTGCGCTGCCATTATTCTCCGTTCGAGCTTTGTATTATTAAAACACAATCCATCGCGCGGTGTCAAGAAAACGGCTGTGTTTTGATAGAATTGTAAACTTTTCATAACGCGCGGCATCTCCGTCGGAACGGGCCGCCCGGACGAAACGGGAAGATTCTGCCAGAACCTCAGGCCGCCGGCGCTTTGTTTACAGTTTGTTCAAAAGTTATTCAAACCTGCCCGTGCGTTATTTGTTATAATATCCGAAGAGAAAGGAGAGACCTGCCCAATGATTGAAATACAAAATGTTTCCAAGCGTTACGGCAACAAGCTCGCCGTGGACGACGTCAGCTTCACCATCAACAAGGGTGAAATTCTCGGCTTCCTGGGCCGCAACGGCGCCGGCAAAAGCACCACGATGAACATCGTCACCGGCTACATCTCCGCCAGCGCCGGCCACGTGCTGCTGGACGGCTACGACATCCTCGAGAACCCGCGCGAATTCAAGCGCCGCATCGGCTACCTGCCCGAAATGCCGCCGCTGTACATGGATATGACCGTAGACGAGTACCTGCGGTTCGTTTGCTCCATCAAGGACGTCAAAAAGAGCTATGTCAAATCGCATCTGGACGACATCACCGAGCTGATCCGCATCACCGACGTGCGCGGCCGCCTCATCAAGAACCTGTCGAAGGGCTATAAGCAGCGCGTGGGCATGGCGCAGGCGCTGGTCGGCAACCCGGAGGTCGTCATCATGGACGAGCCCACCGTGGGCCTCGACCCGAAGCAAATCATCGAGATCAGAAAACTCATCAAGCAGCTGGGCGAGGATCACACCATCGTGCTCTCCAGCCACATCCTGCACGAGGTGGCCGACGTGTGCGAACGCGTGGTCATCATCAACCAGGGCAAGATCGTGGCCCAGGACACGCTGGACAACCTCACGAAGAACGTATCCGACTCCGCCCGCTTCCGCCTGCGCGTGGCCGGCCCCGAGCGCGAGGTCTACAAGCTCGTCCGCGAGCTGCCCGGCACCCGCTCCGTGGATGAAATGGGCTGCAAGGAAGCGGATTCCTTCGACTTCCTTGTGGAAACCGACCGCAGCGCCGACATCCGCCGTCCCCTGTTCCAGCAGCTGTCGAAGCTGGGCTATCCCATTCTCATGCTCCGCCCGATGGACATCGAACTGGAGGACATCTTCCTGCAGCTGACAACCGACAAGGGGGAGGAACAGTAACATGCTTGCAATCTGGAAACGTGAAATCCAAAACTATTTCCTGACCTCCATCGGCTATGTCTTCACGGGCATATTCCTGCTGGTAGGCGGCTTTATGTTTTTCCTGAGCAACATCTATTCGTCCTCGGCCAGCCTGTCCGGCATGCTGGGGAACCTGAACTACCTGTTCATGCTGATCGTGCCCATCCTCACGATGAAGCTTTTGAGCGAAGAGAAGCGCAATAAGTCCGACCAGCTGCTTCTCACCTCGCCGCGCTCCATCTGGGACATCATCCTGGGCAAGTTCCTCGCGGCCTGCACGGTGGTCGTCATCGCAACCGCCGTGACCCTGTTCTACGTGGTCATCCTGGCCGTGTACTCCACCAAGACCTATCCCGCGCTGATCGCCACCAACTACCTCGGCTTCCTGCTGCTGGGCTTCAGCTACGTCGCCATCGGCGTGCTGATGAGCGCCCTGACGGAGAATCAGGTATCCGCGGCCGTGCTGACCATCGGCGTCAACCTGCTGCTGCAGATTCTCGAAAGCGTCGGCACATCCATCACGATCCCGGGCCTGTCCTTCCTGAACACCGTGATCTCCTGGATGAGCCTCTACAAGCGCTTCAACGACTTTTCCGGCGGCATCCTCAGCTTTGCAAACGTGATCTATTACCTCTCGTTCTGCGGCGTGATGCTGTTCCTGGCCGTCCGCGTGATCGACAAGAGAAGATGGAGTGAGGGTTGAGCATTATGAGCATGAAAAATGAGAAGAAGGCCAAGAGCAAGCTGAACAGCCTGCTCGGGCAGCGCAAATTCCGCTTTGGCGCTTACGCCACCATACTGACGATCGTGGTCATCATCGTGGTCATCCTGCTGAACGTGGCCCTCGGCGCCATCGAAACCAACTGGGCCCTGACCGTGGACGTGACCGCCCTCAACGCCACCGATTTCGACGACGCCACCTATGAGATCCTGAAGGGCGTGAACGACGACGTGCGCGTCTACACCGTATATCAGGACAGCACTTCTTCGTCCGCCCGCGTGCAGGTCGACAGCGTGCTGGAGAAATACCACGCGCTCAACAACCACGTCACGCTGGGCAACATCGACCCCGTGAAGGAGCCCACGCGCATCAACAAGCTCAGCGGTGATACGAGCCTCAGCGAAGGCGCCGTGATCGTGACCAACGCCGATGAAAGCCGCATGAAGCTCATCAACCGCAGTGACTATTACAGCCTGCAGAGTTACGGCAACAATACGTACACCATCTTCGATCTCGAATCCAAGGTGACGAGCGCGCTGGTGTACGTGACCAGCAGCGAGACGCCCCACGTCTACTTCCTGACCGGCCACGGCGAGATGGACAGCGCTTCTTATTTCACCATCCTTACCCGGCAGCTGCAGCTGCGCAACTACGATGTGGCGTCCCTCAACCTGCTCACCGACGGCGTAGAGCTCGTGAGCGGTGACACGGTGGTCGTATCCAATCCCACCCGCGACCTGGATGATTCCGAGTACGAGACGCTGCATAATTGGCTGACCGACGGCGGACGCCTGCTGGTGGCGCTGGATTACACGGTCAATACCGCCACCCTTCCCAATCTCACCAAGCTGCTGGACTACTACCAGCTGTCCTTTGGCGAGGGCCTGATTTATGAGGACGAATCCGCCACCGGCAACTATGTGAGCTACGGCACGTTGTATCTGCGGCCCGATATGGACGCCGAGCACGACATCACCGCCTCTCTGGCCGAAGCCCGCCAGCTGATGATCCCTCAGGTTCGCCCGATCAACGAGGTGACCATCCCCGAATCCGGCATCCTTTACACGAAGCTTCTGACCACCTCCAACAAGGCGACCGTGGTCAACGCCGATCAGCAGAGCGCTCCCGGCACGCAGACCATCGCCCTGGCCGCCCTCAAGCGCGACTACAACGATTCCACGAAGGACGTGCGCATCGTGCTGCTGGGCAGCAATTACCTGATGGCCGACACGCAGCTTCTGTATTCCACCGAAAACCTCAACTTCACCGTCAACGCCTTTGACTGGCTGGTCAACAGCAACAATACCGTGAGCATCAGCTCCAAGTATGTGGCCGATTCCACGCTGCGCATTCCGGACGCCACCACAGCCTGGGTGCTGGCCGCCATCGTTGTGGTCGCCATCCCGCTGGTCGTGCTGATCGCCGGCATCGTGGTGTGGATCAAGAGGAGGCGCCTGTGATGGAGCAGAAGGATCTAAAAACCGGCGAGGCCCCGCTGAAGAAGCTCGCCTCCGCGCAGGATCTGCGCGGCAGCAAGAGCGGCTCCGGCGACGCGGGCAAGGGCGGCAAGCGCAAGCTGTGGCTGCCCCTGCTCGCCCTGGTCGTGGTGCTGGGCGCGGCGGTCGGCATTTACTTCGCCTCGGAAAGCATCAAGCCCGAGGAACCCGCCCCGACTGAGGCGCCAACCTACACCTCCTCCACCGTTAAGCTGATCGAGCATCCGCGCAGCGAGGTCGCTTCCGTCACCGTCAAACTGGCGGACGGGGAAACCTACACCGTCCTGAACCAGAACAAGTACAACGAAGACGGTTCCCGCATCGCGCTGGCCGAGGGCGAAAAGGGCTATGCCATCGAGGGCATGGAGGAATTCGACCTGAACCAGAGCACCGCCGAGACCATCGTCGGCTACGCGGCCAACCTGACCGCCACCAAACTGATCACCGACAGCGCGGAAAACCTGGCCGATTACGGCCTGGACGCCCCGCGCGCCGAGATCACCATGAACTATCAGGGCGGCAAGAGCGCCACCTGGCTCATCGGCAGCCAGGCCCCGACCAGCACCGGCTCTTACTTCGCCGAAAAGGGCAGCAAAGCCGTGTTCCTGATTTACTCATCCGCCGTGAACAACCTCACGTCCACGCGCAATGCCCTGCACTATGTGGACATGCCCTGGAGCATCGCCGATACGACGACGATCAAAGATCTGCTCATCGAGGCGGAAGGCCGCGAAACCGTCGAACTGGGCTATATTGAAAGCAGCGACGACAACGTGAGCATCTACACGCTGCGCCTTCTGCAGCCCTTCGTCTACGGCGCTCACATGGATCGTTCCGATGAAATGTTCCAGGGCGTCGCGGGACTCACCATCACCGGTTACGCCGGCGAGCTGAGCGAGCTGGAAAACACCGGCCTCGAAGACGGCGGCGCGCAGGTGAAGGTGACGATCACCGTGGAAGCGGCCGAGAACGAAAAGGATGTCTATGTGTACCGCCTCGGCGGCTTTGCTTCCGCCGACCAGCGCTATGTCCAGATCGACGACACAAACGCCGTCTATCTCGTCGACACAGCTACCGTAGCCTTCCTCGACAACGCCACGCCCGGCTATCTGGTCGACCAGTTCTCCAACCTGGTGTTCATCGACCGCGTCGATTCCCTCGAGATCTCCACCGCGAGCGACAGCTGGACCATCAGCATCGAACGCCAGGAGGTCGAAGGCAAGACCAAGGCGCAGGACTACTTCTTCTTCGACGGCGAGCCCGCCGATGAATCCCTGTCGCGCAAGCTCTATCAGGAGATCATCGGCACCATGAACAGCAAGCTCTCCGACGATTACCACATCGAAGGCGACGTGTACTGCACGGTTCAGTACAACCTCAACGTCAATCCCGGCGTTATGGTGATTGAGTACATCGATTACAACGACGAGTATCTCGCCGTGCGGCGCGACGGTCTCACGCTCTTCCTCATCAAGAAGGCGAACATCGACAGCATGCTCACAGCGCTGCAGCAGTTCCGCGAAGGCACTTACGTCCCGGCGTCGTAAACAACACACGCGCAAAAGGCGGCAGGCTTCAAAGCCCGCCGCCTTTTTATGATCCTCCGAGATCAGATGCCGAAGTCAAACAGGCTCACCTGGCTGCTTTCCGGCATGTCCCCCAGCGCGCCGCAGTTCTTCAGCATTTCGATCACCGACTTGCCCACCTTGCGGCGGAGCATGTCCTCCTGCGAGATGAACGCCCCCTGCCCGCGCACGGCGGCCAGGTTCTGCGCCGCGGCCAGGCCAAGGCCGGGCAGCGAGTTGAACGGCACGCGGATGGCCTTTTCCCCCTCGATGAGGAACTCCTCTGCGTCCGATTTGTAAATATCCACCGGCAGGAGCCTTATGCCGCGCGTGAGCATCTCGATGAGCATTTCGAGCATGGTCACGGTGTCGTCCTCCTTGTCGCGCTCAGGCTTGGGCATGTTCTGGATATCCTCCATCCAGCTCTTCGCATGAGCCAGGGAGCACACCATCTTCGAGCCGTCGAACTTCTCGATGTTACGCTTCAGGTAGCAGGCGTAGTACTCCGTGGGATGATACACCTTGAAATAGGCGATGCGCAGCGCCATCGTGACGTAGGCCACAGCGTGCGCCTTGGGGAACATGTAGCCGATCTTGCGGCAGGCGTCGATGAACCATTCGGGCACGCCGTGCTCGCGCATGGCCTCTTCCATGCCTTCCTTGAATTTTCCGCCGTCCTTGGCGGCCTTGCCCTTCCGGGTGTATTCCATGATGTCGAAGGCCATTTTGTTGGGCACGCCCCAGGCGATCAGCTGGTTCATGATGTCGTCGCGCGTGCAGGGCGCGCTTTTCAGCGTGGCCGTGCCGCTCTTCACGATGTCCTGGATGTTGCCCAGCCACACGTCCGTGCCGTGCGACAGGCCGGAAATGCGCACCAGCTCCTCCATCGAGGAGGGCTTCGTGTCCATCAGCATGCCGCGAACGAAGGTGGTGCCGAACTCGGGCACGCCCAGCGTGCCGGTTGGGCAGCCGATCTCATCCGCCGTGACGCCCAGCGCCTCCGGGCCGGAGAACAGCGATATGATGGTTTTGAACACCTCCGGATCGTCAAGCGGCACCTCCTGCGGCGCGATGCCGGTGAGATCCTGCAGCGCGCGCAGCATGGTCGGGTCATCGTGGCCCAGTATATCCAGCTTCACGAGCACGTCGTGCATGGAGTTGAAGTCGTAATGCGTGGTGACGGTCTCGGTCGTCTGGTCGTCGGCGGGGTGCTGGATGGCCGTGAACTGGTAGATCTCGTATTCCTCCGGCACCACGACCATACCCGCCGGATGCTGGCCGCTGGTGCGCTTCACGCCGGTGCAGCCCGCCGCCAGGCGCTCCTTCTCCGCGCCCGAAACAGTCAGGCCGCGCTCCTCCAGATATTTGAGCACGTAGCCGTAGGCCGTCTTTTCCGCCACCGTGCCGATGGTGCCCGCGCGGTACACCTGCTTCGCGCCGAACAGCTCCTTCACGTAGGCGTGCGCGACGGGCTGATAGACGCCGGAAAAGTTCAGATCGATGTCGGGCACCTTGTCGCCCTTGAAGCCCAAAAACACCTCGAAGGGAATGTTGAAGCCGTCCTTCATCATGAGCGCGCCGCATTCCGGGCAGTTCTTCGGCGGCAGGTCGAGGCCGCAGGTGTACTGCTCCGGCACGTCGAACTCCACGTGGTGGCACCGCTGGCAGGCGTAGTGCGGCGGCAGCGCGTTCACCTCGGTGATGCCGGTCATGTGCGCCACAAACGACGAGCCGACCGAACCGCGCGAGCCCACGATATAGCCGTCCGACATGGACTTTTTAACCAGCTTCACGGCGATGTTGTACAGCGTCGAAAAGCCGTAGCCGCAGATGGAGCCCAGCTCCTTATCCAGCCGTTTCTGAACGATCTCCGGCAGCGGATCGCCGTACAGCTCGTGCGCGCGCCGCGTCGATTCCGTGCGGATGAACTCCTCCGCTTCCGGCCAGAAGGGCTGGAAGGTCTCCTTGCCCTCCGGATGCCTGGGGAAGATGTTCACCTCTTCCACCATATCCGCGATGGCGTTGGGATTGTCCACCACCACCTCCATGGCCTTCTGCGGGCCGAGATACGCGAACTCGCCGAGCATGTCATCGGTTGTGCGGAAATAGAGCGGCGCCTGGTTATCGGCGTTTTCAAACCCCTTGGCGTTCATGATGATGGCGCGGAAGATGGCGTCGGTCGGCTCTTTGAAGTGGACGTCGCCGGTGGCGCAGACAGGTTTGTTCAGCTTTTCGCCCAGCGCCACAATGCGGCGGTTATAGTCGCGCAGCGCCTCCTCGTCCTTTGCCGTGCCCTCGCCGATCATGAAGGCGTTGTTGCCGATGGGCTGTATCTCCAGGTAATCGTAGAACGAGGCGATGCGCTCGAGCGACTTTTCGTCCCTGCCCGCGACAACGGCCCGGAACAGCTCGCCAGCCTCGCAGGCGCTGCCCAGGATCAGGCCCTCCCGATAGCGTTTGATCAGCCCGCGCGGTATGCGGGGCGTGCGATGGAAGTAGTTGAGATGGGATTCGCTCACCAGCCGGTTCAGGTTGAACATGCCCTGCTGGTTCTTGACCAGCAGGATGATGTGGTACGCCGCGCCGCCGGCGTCGCCCTGGAACACGTCGTTCAGCTGGGCGATGGTCTTTTCGCCGCGCTCTTTCCGCAGTTTTTCCAGCGCGATGAACATCATCTGCCCCGTCGCGCGCGCGTCGTGCACCGCCCGGTGCGCCCGCGCCAGCGGCACGCCCAGAAACTTGCACATCGCGCCTAGCTTATGGGTCTTCTGCTCGGGATAGAGATTGCGCACCAGCGTGAGCGTGTCCAGCTTCGGATGATCGAACGGCAGCTTCGCATCGCGGAACGCGCGCTCGAAAAACGCCATGTCGAACGCGGCGTTATGCGCCACCAGCACCGCGCCTTCGCAGAACGCGGCGAAATCACGGATCACATCGCCGATCACCGGCATATTCTGCACCATGCCGTCGGTGATGCCGGTCAGCTCCACGACCTTGTCGGGGATGGGGCGCTCCGGGTTGATGAGCTGAGAGAACTCCTTCACCTCCACGCCGTTCTCGATGCGCACCGCACCGATCTCGATGATCATATCGGAAGCGGTGTTCAGGCCGGTGGTCTCCACGTCCAGCACGACGTAGGTCCCGCCCGAAACGGGCCGGTCGTCCGGCATTTCCACGACCTGCGCCGCGTCGTCGATGAGATAGCCTTCGCAGCCCGGAATGAGCTTGATGCCATTCTTTTTCGCCGCTCCGAACGCCTCCGGGAAGGCCTGCAGCACGCCGTGATCCGTCACGGCGACAGCCGGATGTCCCCATTTCGCGGCCTGCTTGATGAGATCGCCGGCCGAGGACAGGCCGTCCATGGTGCTCATCTGCGTGTGCATATGCAGCTCCACGCGCTTGCGGGCGGCGGTGTCCACGCGTTTGGGCGCGTCCTCGCGGTTGATGTCGTCCACCAGCACGGCCATTTCGTGCAGGAAGGAATCCATCTGGTATTTGCCGCGCACCTTTACCCACGCGCCGGGCGTGAGCGCCGCCTTAAGGTTCTCCAGCTGCTGCGCGCCGCGCTCTTCGTCGCTGCCCTTCATGCGCGCGAACGCCTTGCAGTACACGGTGCCCGTGTAATCGGTGAGCGCGAAGGTGACGAGGATGGACGTATCGTTTTTCAAGGGCCTGGTCTCCACCTTGAGCACCTCGCCCCTGAGCGCCACTCGCCCGGCGTCCTCGGTGAGCTCGCTTATCTCCACGGTGTTGTCCGCGATGGTATGACCGTAAAGCACCCTGGGCGGCGTCTTTGTGGCCTCTTTGGCGGGCGCGGCGGCTTTGGCCGCCATTTCGCTCAGGCGCATCTCCTCAGCCTTCTGCCGCTCCGCGATCTGCCGCAGCCGCTCCTTTTCGTCGCCGCTCACGCCCACCTTCACCGGACACGCCACGGCGAACTCGTCCTTCAGGATACCGGCCAGCATCTTTTCCACCCCGCGCCTGCGCGCGAAGGAGGCGCTCACCTCGTCCTGGAAATCCAGCGAGAGCGCGCCGTTTTCAAAGCGCCAGCCGGCGTGCGTCAGCGCGGGCTGGGAACCCGGCGACTCCTGACCGAGCCGCCGGATGAGATAATCGCGATAATCCTCAATCCGCGCGCACAGCTGCGGGCCGAGCGCCGGATAGCTGAGGCGGACATTCAGGCTCATGCCATGGAAAAGACCGCGGAAGGCGTTCCTGACCTTCTCGCACTCCTGATCGCTGAACAGCCGGTCGGCGTGCAGGAACACATTCATCCTGTCGCCCGCGCGGCTGATCTGCGCCTTATCGAAAGAAAGGGCGTCCAGCAGGCCGCCCAGTTTGTCGCCCAGCGCCGTTTTCCACGCTTCTTCCATCGTATCTCACCTCGCGCGTTTTCTGATCTCCCCCATCAGCGCCTCGAAGAGATCGCCACGGACGACGCGCGGCTCTTCGCCCTTCACGAACAGCGCGCCACCGTTTTTACCGCCGGCGATGCCGACGTCGGCCTCCTTCGCTTCGCCCGGGCCGTTCACAACGCAGCCCATCACGGCCACCTTCATGTCAGCCTTCATATGCCGCGTGGCGGCCTCCACGCGCTTCGCGATTTCCTCAACCTCGATGCAGGTGCGCCCGCACGTCGGGCAGGCGATGACCTCCACGCCGCCGCGAAGCCCCACCGCGCGCAGTATGTCGAGCCCGGCCTCCACTTCCATCGCCGGATCGCCCGTGAGCGACACGCGGATGGTGTCGCCGATGCCGTCCGCCAGCAGCGCGCCGATGCCGATGGCGCTCTTCACCGTGCCCATGCCGGGCGTACCGGAATGGGTCACGCCCACGTGCAGGGGATAATCGCACGTTTTCGCCGCCAGCCGGTAGCTCTCGATGGTGCGGCGCACATCGGGGGCCTTCATGGAGATCACCGTGTCGTAAAAGCCGCACTTTTCCAGCATTCTCACATGGCCCAGCGCGCTCTCCACCATGCCCTCGGGCGTCACGCCGCCGTACCGGGCCAGAATATCCTTTTCCAGCGAACCGCCGTTGACGCCCACGCGCACGGGAATATGATGCGCCTTCAGGCAGTCCGCCAGTATGCGCACGTTCTTTTCGCCGCCGATGTTGCCCGGATTGATGCGCACCTTCGCTATGCCGTTTTCAATCGAGCGCACGGCCAGCCGGTAGTCGAAGTGTATGTCGGCCACCAGCGGCACGGGGCTTGAGTCCACCAGCGCGCGCACGTTGTCCGCGCAGGCGTCGTCATACACCGAAACGCGCACGATCTCGCAGCCCGCGTCGGCGAGGCGCTGAATCTGCGCCCTGGTCGCGGCCAGATCGCGCGTGTCGGTATTTGTCATGGATTGCACCGTCACCGGCGCGCCGCCGCCGATGGCCATGCCGCCCACGATAACCTGTCTCGTCATACCCGGTATCCCCCTCCGTCATCCCGCGATGATGCGCGCGATGTCGTGATAAGTCAGTATAATGAACAGCAGGAAAAACACGGCCAGCCCCGCCAGGTGCACGAGGCCCTCCTTGTCCCGCGGAACGGGTTTGCGGCGGATCGCCTCCACGATGAGGAATACCAGCCGTCCGCCATCCAGCGCGGGCAGAGGCAGCAGGTTCACGATACCCAGATTCGTGGAAATGAGCAGGATCCAGTAGAGCACCATGTAGAAGCCCTCGTTCAGCGTCTGGCTGACCTCGCTCACGATGCCCACCGTGCCGCTCACCTGGTTCAGCCCTTCGCCGTGGAAGACCAGGTTCCTGATGGCGTTCAGCAGCTCGCGCGTCAGCGTGACCATGAGCGTGCCGCCGTATTTCAGCGCTTCGGGCAAGGGCATGCGCACGCGCGCGTACGCCATGTAAATGCCCATCTTCCAGGCGCCCGTCTCATCCTGATACAGCCCGGTGAGAATATCCGTCTCTTCCCCGTCCCGGCGCACGGTGAGCGAAAGCGGTTCGGCCGGGTCATGCAGGCCGATCAGCTCGACCATGCGCGCGTAGCCCATGCCGTCAAAGGAGACGGTCTCGCCGTCCACGGCCACGATCACGTCGCCGTCCGCCAGCCCGGCTTCGGCCGCGGGCGTATTCTCGATGACGCTGCCCACCTGGGGCACAACGTCGTAGAGCCCGTAGCCCACCAGCATGCCGACGGCCACCAGATACGCCAGCACAAAGTTCATGGCCGGGCCCGCCAGCACGGTGAGGAAACGCTTCCACACGGGCTGGTTGTTGAAGGCGCGCGGGTCGTCGCTGTCCTCGTCCTCGCCGGTAAAGCGCACATAGCCGCCCACGATGATGAGCCGCACGGAATACAGTATGCCCTTGCGCCTCCACTGGACGAGCTTCGGGCCAAAGCCCACGGAAAACTCCTCGATGCCGACACCGCACAGCCGGCCGACCGTGTAATGGCCCAGCTCGTGCGTGATGATGATAAAGGCCAGCATGAGAATGGCATAGACGATCGTCATGGAATCACCCCGGTTCAATCAGGAATCGTTTTTTCAGGAAGAAACGGCAAAGCGTCAGGCGCCCATCGCCGCGAGAGCCGCCTTTGCCGAAGCGCGGGCGGCGCGATCCGCTTCATAGACGTCGCCGGCGCAGGTTATGTTGCCGGGAGCGGTATGGGCGAGCACGGTTTCGACGACGCGCGGGATGCCGCCGAAGGGGATGCGCCCCGCCAGGAAAGCACCCACGGCCTCTTCGTTCGCGCCGTTGAGCGCCACGGGCATCACGCCTCCCGCCCGCTGCGCCTCGATGGCCATTCTCAGGCAGGGAAAGCGCTCCGTGTCGGGCGTTTCAAACGTAAGCTGGCCGAGTCGCGCGAAATCGAGGCGCTCGCCGCCGAACGGTATGCGCTCGGGATAGCCCATGGCGTAGCCTATGGGCACGCGCATATCCGGCACGCCCAGCTGCGCCAGCACCGCGCCGTCCTCAAACTCCACCATGGAGTGGATGACGCTCTGAGGATGCACGACCACGTCGATCTTTTCCAGCGGCATGCGGAACAGGTGGTGCGCCTCGATCACCTCGAGGCCCTTGTTCATCATTGAGGCGCAGTCCACGGTGATCTTCAGCCCCATCTTCCACGTGGGATGGCCCAGCGCCTGCGCGGCCGTGGCGCGGTCGATGTCTTCTTTCCGCCAGCGGCGGAACGGCCCGCCCGAGGCTGTGAGGATCAGCCGGCTGACCGGGTTGCCCTGCCGCGCCTGCAGGCATTGGAAGATGGCCGAATGCTCGCTGTCCACGGGCAGCACCGGTTTGCCCAGCGCGGCGGCGCGGCCCATGACCAGCCCGCCGCCCGTCACCAGCGATTCCTTGTTGGCCAGCAGCAGCCGCTGCGACGCCTCCAGCGCTTCCAGCGCCGCCGGAAGCCCGGCGACGCCCACCACCGCGGAGAGCACGTCGTCCGCCTTCGCGGCGCGCACCATGCGGATGGCGGCGTCCTCGCCGAAGAACCACTCGCAGCCGCGCACGTCTTCGGGGAGCTCCTTCGGCGTCACGCACAGCGCCGCCATGGCGGGATGAAACTCGCGAATCAAATCAAACAGCGCATCCGCATCCGAACGCGCTGCCAGAGCCGTCACTTTGAATTTGTCGGGCGCGCAGCGAGCGACGTCGAGCGTCTGCCGCCCGATGGAGCCTGTGGCGCCCAGTATCGCCAGCGTCCTCACAAAACCACCGCCTGCATGCAGAATAGGAAGAAGATATGCCACACCACCACATTGAACAGCACGCTGTCGATGCGATCCATCATGCCGCCATGGCCGGGCAGAAAGTTGCCGTAATCCTTGATGCCGCAGTGCCGCTTCACGGTCGAGGCCGTGAGATCGCCGCACTGCGAGACCGCGCCGGCGATCACCGACACCAGCATCAGCAGCGCCATATTCGGCAGCTTATACGCCGCGGCCTCGGGAGACACCATGAACCGCACGATCAGCCAGCTCAGCCCGACGCTGATGGGCGCAGAAAGCGCCGCGCCGACGAGGCCGCCGACGGCGCCCTCCACCGTCTTTTTCGGGCTGATGACCGGCGTGAGCTTGCGCCGCCCAAACTTCAGGCCCACGGCCCAGGCGAAAACGTCCGTCAGTAGCGCGGACATAAACGACAGTCCCACCGCCAGCGCCGCCAGCATGGGCGAGGCGATGTCCTGCAGCGGGAAGATAAGCGTGAGCATCAGGCCCGGATACACCATGGGAAAGATCGTGGACGCCATGGATTCGAGATCCACTTCGCCGCGCAGCACGATGACCGAAAAGGCAAGCACCACAAACGCCATAAACAGCGGCAGCACCGACTGCCAGCCCCACACGACATAAGCCGGCATGGCCAGCGCCGCGAACAGCATCGGCGGCCATTTGACCACGCGCGCGCCGGAGGCTTCCAGTGTTCTGACCATTTCGCCCACCGCCGCGAACCCGATGCAGCCGAGCGCGATGCGCAGCACCGGCCCGCGAACGATCCAGAGCGTCACGAGCACGAGCGCCAGCACCAGTCCCGTGGTGATTTTCTTCATGCCTTCTTCTCCTTATTGTCCTTCACGCCGCCGAACCGGCGGTCGCGGCTCTGATACACCCGAATGGCGTCCCAGAGCGACGCCCTGTCGAAATCCGGCCACAGCGTGTCGACCACCACGAATTCCGCATAGGCGATCTGATAGAGCAGGAAGTTCGACACGCGCATCTCCCCGCTGGTGCGGATCAGAAGATCCACATCCGGCAGGCCGCGCGTATACAGCGCGTCCTCAAAATCGGCGCGCGTAAAGCTGTCCGGATCGAGGCCCTCAGCCACCGCGCGCGCCGCCAGCAGCCTGGCCGCGCGCAGCAGCTCGTCGCGCGCGCCATAATTGAGCGCGATGTTCAGCCTGAGCCCGGTGTTGCCGCCCGTGCGCGCCATGGCGTTCTTCAGCGCTTCGCGCTGCGGGCCGGGCATGCCCTCCACGTCGCCCAGAATGGTGATGCGCACGTTCTTCTCGTCCAGCTCGTCGATCTCGGAGCGGAAGTAGGTCAGCAGCAGCCCCATCAGCGCGCCGACCTCTTCCTGCGAGCGGCTCCAGTTCTCAGTCGAAAAGGCGTAAATCGTCAGCGCTTCGACGCGCAGGCGGTCGCACTCGCGGATGATCGCGCGCAGCGCCTCCACGCCGGCCCTGTGCCCGGCCGTGCGCGGGAGACCCCGGCGCGTGGCCCAACGGCCGTTGCCGTCCATGATGATGGCAATATGCCGCGGCAGCCGCGCATCGCCCGGCTCCGGGGCGCCGCCGCTCGTTTCACGCGCGCCAAAGAGGCGTGTGCGGGCAGCCGCCCACGCCCCCGGCTTTTCCTTCACGTCTGATTTCATTGATTGTCCTCTGCGATGATCCGGTCGGGAAAGCGCGCGCACGTCAGGCGGCGGCCATCGTCGGCCACGCGCACGACGCGCGGCGTCCCCTCCGAGGGATGCCTGGGGTTTTCGGTAAACGCCACCTCCGGCTCGACGCCGCGCGCCCTGAGAAAGGCAAGCGCCTCGTCGAGCGGCAGCCCCAGAAGCGCGGTCATACGCTCATGATCTCTTTTTCTTTTTCCGCGCAGATGCGGTCGGCTTCCTTCACGGCGTTGTCGGTCGCTTTTTGAAGCTCGGTCTCGGCGTCTTTCGCGTCGTCCTCGGTGATGACGGAATCCTTCTTCATTTTCTTGATCTGCTCGTTGGCGTCGCGGCGGATCGAGCGGATGGCCACCTTGCCCTCTTCGATCTGCTTGCGCACCTGCTTGCAGAGCTCCTTGCGGCGCTCCTCGGTCAGCTCCGGGAACACCAGGCGGATGACCTTGCCGTCGTTCGAGGGGGTGATACCCAGGTCGGACTTGAGGATCGCCTTCTCGATCACGCCCACCATCTTGGGCTCCCACGGCGCGATGACCAGCATACGCGGCTCGGGCACGGAAATGTTGCCCACCGCGTTGATCGGGGAAGGCGTGCCGTAATAGTCCACCTGGATCTTATCCAGCACCTGGGGGTTGGCGCGGCCCGCGCGCAGCGTGGACAGCTCCTTCTGGGTTACGGCCAGGGTCTTGTTCATCTTCTCCTTCGCGGTATCGATAACAGCCTTATACATACTGAATCCCCTTTCTCATGCGCTTATATTTCATGATATTATTGTAGCGGGTTTTTGCCGTTCTGTCAATCAGTCATTCGCAGAATGGCGCGCGGTCAGCGGCGATGCGAGCGCGCGGCGTATTCGCTGCGCAGGATGGCGTACAGCGCCACGTCCACATAGCGTCCCTTGTTGCGCAGGCGCTCGCGCAGCGTGCCCTCATACTGCATGCCGCACTTTTTCATCACCTCTCCGGAAGCCGGGTTGGTGAGTTCGTGCTGCGCCTCCACGCGGTTGAGATGAAGCACCTCGAAGGAATGCCGGATCACCGCGCTGAGCGCCTCGGTCATGAGGCCCCGGTTCCACTGATCGCGGGCCAGCGAGTAGCCCACCTCAGCGGAAGAATGCTCCTCCTGATACCACATGTAGCCGATGGTGCCCACGACGCGCCCCTCGCTTTTCAGCTCGATGCCCCAGCTGGAAGGCTCGCCCAGCCGGTATCGCCGCTGCATCGTGCGGATATAGCTGCGGCTCTCGCTCACGGATTCATAGGCTTCCCACAGCACGTGCCGGGCCACCTCAGGGTCGCGGCCGTAGTTGAATATATCCGGCGCGTCGTTCATCTCAAGGCGTCTGAGAACCAGCCGCTCCGTCTCGATGGGCGGCATGCTGAAAAACAGATCGCCCGTATAAGATCCCTCGAACAGTCTTTTGCCATATAACAGCTTCATAGGGCCTCGCACATGCCTTAAAACTCCTCGTTCAACCATTCGCCGTCGGAAACGGATTCGCCGGGAAGGAGACAGCGTCCCACCGCCAGCGCGGCCATGCCGCCGCCGTTAAACACGCCGCCCGGCGTCCGGTGAAGCTTAACCGACGACGCCAGCAGCGCCTGCATGGGCGCCCCGCCGTCCCGTATGGGAAGGGGCATGTCGAGCTGACTGAGCAGCTCGACGTTTTCGCTGAGAACCGCGCAGCGCACGATCAGCGCGCCTCCGTCCGGCGCGTCCAGTTCGATGGTGTCCACGCAGCGCGGCACATCCAGCCGCGCCGTCTTCGTCGAATGCGCGACGCGGGAGCCGTCCATGCGGTACACGGACACGTCCACCGACACCTCTTCCCCACCCGCGCGGTCGCTCGCCGCCCAAATCGGGATCCGGATGGCTGCGCCGCGCTCCGCCGCCCGATCGGGGAGTTCCGGCCAGGCGATGTCCGGCATCCATGCCGCCTTCAGCGTCCAGTAGGCCATGCGGGGCCGCCCGCCCCGTTCTGTCACGCCCTCGCCGCACAGGCTCTCCCAGGGCGCGCACCACGGCACCACGGCCGTTTCGCCGCACTGGCGCGCGCACAGAGCATAGCGCAGCAACGCGGCGGCCTGCTCGTAGCGGGTCAGGAGCGCAGCCGTATCCCCGTTCTGCGCCGCGTCCGGGCCGTACAGCGCGGACAGCGCCTCCACGTCGGGGCGAACGCCGCCGCGCAGCCGCCACAGGGGCGTCCTCGGCGGCCAGAAGGGCTCGTCCCGCGCCTCGTCCGCCAGCGTCCGCGGCGCGACGCAGGCCGCGTCCGCGAAATGAGCGCTTACGGCGGGCAGCCGCTTCATGTCGAACAGGCAGTCGGCGTCCACGATGGATTTCTCCCCTCCGGAAACGCACACCGCGTCCGCGCCCAGCGCGGCGACGGCCTTCATCGTTTCCTGCGTGGGCGGCTGATACAGCAGCACGGCGCGGCGTCCCGCGCCCCTGCCCGGCAGCGGAGCCCTGAAGGAAACCTGCGCGCAGCCGATACCGCTGCGCTCGACGACCACGCGCACGTCGCAGCAAGGCGCGGAGCCGGCGTCCTCCCCCGCGAGCGAAACGGTGTGCGTGCGGATGACGCGCGCCGCGGGCAGCTGCTCGGTGTAGGACTCGCGGTTGATCAGCAGCCCGTCCTGCGAGACGGTATAGGTGAAGGTGTATTTGCCCGCCGTGTGGGCGGTTATATCGTGCTCGACGGTCATCATCCGGCCGTCTGTGCGGCTGACGACGCGCTCCAGCGTCACGAAATTCCCGGTTATGATCCACGCCGGGCCCGCGAGGCCCAGCAGGGGCATGGGATTTTCCGCGGGCAGCAAAAGGCCCGGCGCCTGGAAGCGCAACCTCAGCTCGTTGTGTTCGCAGGCTATCAGCGCGGTGACATCGACGCGCGCCTCGCCGCTCCCGAAAGAACCCGCCCTGCGGCCGTTGACGAACACCTCGCCCTGGCCTGTCAGCCGCTCAAAGAACAGGAACACGCGCTCGTCTTCCTCGGGCGGCGTCTCGAAGACGGTGCTGTACGTCCAGGCGCGGTTATAGATCCATTCGCCCTTCATCAGGTTCAGGCCCTTCAGGGGATCAGGCGCGTAACCCGCCTTCACGGCGGCGCTCATCACGTCCGTCGCCTCGCCGACCGGAAAAGGGTTCAGGATGCCGTCCGACAGGTACCAGCCGTCGTCCAGCTTCTTTTTCAGCGCCATATTACGCACCCCCGTGCAGATGCCTGTCGGCCATCAGGATGCCCGTGAGCGTCTTGCTGTCGCAGATCTCGCCGCGCATGACCATCTGAACCAGCTCGGAGAGCGGCCGTTTCTCGATGTTCAGGAACTCGTCCTCATCCGGATCGGTCTCGCCGCGGCTCAGGCCGGTGGCCAGATAGATGGAGATCAGCTCGTCGCAGAAGCCGGGCGTGGTGGTGATATCAGTCAGATGGATCCAGTTCGCCGCCGAGAGGCCGGTCTCCTCGCGCAGCTCGCGCTTGGCGGCCAGCAGGCGGTCTTCATCTTTCGAGTCCAGCTTGCCGGCCGGGATCTCCTCCAGCACGCGGCCCACAGCGGTGCGGAACTGCTTCACCATGGTCACCATGCCGTTTTCATCGACCGGCACCACCGCGGACGCGCCGGGATGCCGCACCACTTCGCGCATCGCGCTCTTGCCGTTGGGCAGCGTCACGTCCAGCCTGTGGAGCTTTACCAGCATTCCCTCAAATAAAACGCTTTCGGAGAGGATTGTTTCCCTGATCGCTTCGTCGTTCATCGTCGTGTTCCTTTCCCCATTGTTCCCGGGCATATTCCATTATGTGCAACAATAATAGGTTCTCCGCGCGCCGCGGCAAATCCTGCCGGGCGGCAAAATTATCCGGGCGCGGAACCGGCTGCGGCCAGCGCCCGCTCGGACACCGCGTACAGCCGCACGCCGTTCTCCTCCCATACCAACGCCCACAGCGCGGCGATGGTTTCCTCGTCCAGGGCGTAGTTGTAGCGCTCGCTGCCGCTGACGAACACGTAGTCGATGCCGTACCGCTCAAACAGCGCCAGGTTCTGCCCGGGCGCTTCAAACATCGCGCGTGCGTCGTTCATCTGCCGCGCGTAGTCCACGCCGTGATAATACAGGAAGCTGGGCGTGCCGCAGACC
This sequence comes from Clostridia bacterium, assembly GCA_017620115.1. Classification (GTDB taxonomy): domain Bacteria; phylum Bacillota; class Clostridia; order Christensenellales; family Aristaeellaceae; genus Firm-10. The sequence continues at coordinate 19,758 of JAFZRB010000086.1, forward strand.
AGCCGCCCGCCCGCGAGGGAGGAAACGGCGTTGTTGTGCTGCGTGCCGG
>JAFZRB010000013.1 GCA_017620115.1 Clostridia bacterium
GCTCTGCGGAAACGCTCTATTCAACAGACGCGAATCACCAGCGGCTCAATCAGATCCCGCTCTCCGGCACCTGGGCGGCCATTCGCCTGATTCCTCTCGCCGCCTGGGGCGCGCGGAGCATTCACCTGTTTTCCTTTGACGTGCGTTGAATTGAGCGCTGGGGAAAACGCGGCCGGGCGGGGCGCGGCGCCGGCAATGGTTATTTCTGCCGGTAGGTCAGCCGCACGGAGCCGTCCTCCTCGTAGGATACGGCCTCCGCTTTCATGTTGAAGCGTTCGATGGCCTCCAGGTAGGCTTCCTTGGAGGGATAGCGCGGCTTCGCCTCGGCCACGACGCGGCGGCCCGCGGCGGCTTCGTTTTCCAGCAGCGCGCCGACCGTTCCGGCCAGGCACTGCGCCGGCAGCAGGCAGGCCAGGCGCTTGTCGACGATGCGGTAATCCGCGCCGTGTCCCATGCCCTCGGAGCCGCTGCAGTGGGGATGCACGGCGGGGATGATCGCCGAAACGTCGCCCATGTCCGTGCTGCCGGTTCCCCAGTTGTCCGTGAATTCCACGCTGTCCGGACCGGCCACCGCGCGCATCACCCCGGCCATGACCTCGGCGAGATTGCGGTCGTTCTGCAGGGGCATGTAACCGGGCGCGTCCTCGAGCGTCACGGTGCAGCCGATCGCCGCGGCGGAAGCGGCCAGGGCGCGGTTGATTTTTTCATTATTAGCGGCGATGCTTTCGTAATTTGCACCGCGCACATAGCTCTCCAGGCGCGCGGTTTCCGGAATGGCGTTCACCGCCGCGCCGCCCTCGGTGATGATGGGATGGAAGCGGACGTGGTCGCCGTCCACGAAGGTCTCTCGCAGCGCGTTCACGGCGTTTATGCCCAGGTTGGCCGCGTAGAGCGCGTTGTGACCGCGTTCCGGCGAGCCGCCCGCGTGCGCAGCCAGGCCGTGATAGGTGATGTTCTTCAGCACGCAGCCGTTGCTGCCCCGGTTGAAGTTCAGCGCCTTGCCCGGATCGAGATGCCCCGCGTGGATCATCATGGCGATGTCCACGCCGTCGAAATAGCCGCGGGCGATGAATTCTACCTTGCCGCCCAGGAAGCGGATCACGCCTCTGTCGCGCAGCTCCTTGCGGTAGCCCAGCTCGATCAGCTCTTCCGCGGGCACGGAGATCAGGCGGATGGAGCCGCAAAGGCCGTCCAGCGCGCCAGGCTCCTTCAGGGCGGCGGCGACGCCCAGCAGAATGGCGCTCTGGCAGTTATGCCCGCAGGCGTGCACGGCCTTCGTCGCCGGGTCGCAGTCCGGGTGATTGCCGACGATCAGCGAGTCCAGCTCGCCGAGCACGGCTACCTTCGGGCCGGGTCGGCCGGTGTCCAGATCCGCGTAGAAACCGGGAATGTCGCCCGCCTTCACGAGCGTATAGCCCAGCGCCTCGAAGCGCCCGGCGAGGTAAGCGGTGGTGTTCCATTCCCGGTAGCCCGTTTCGGGATGCGCCCAGATGTAGTCGGCGGTTTCATAGATCATTTCCGTGTGCCGGGCCGCAGCCTCGGTCAGCTTTTCGACGATTGCGCTCATGACAATTCTCCCTCCGTCTCAGCGAAATGCGGACGCTGATATAACAATGGAAAAAGTATACCATAGTTTCTTTTTCATTTCAAGGCGATCGTTTCCTTAACATTTTACATTATTGACTTCTGTTCCGGCTCAGCGTATACTTTAACTGTAATTTCATACGCAGTCAGGGTGCCCGGGGGCGTTTTGCCCGGCCGGGTGAAAAGGGAAGCCGGTGAAAAACCGGCGCAACAGCCATTACTGTGATTGACGAAACGGTTCGCGCACAGGCCATTGAGCATGACGCTTGAGAAGGCGCGCGAAACCGGGCATGAGATGCGCGTCATCAGCCAGGAGACCTGCCGTGACTGTCAGAGGCTTTGATTTCTTGGGCAAGGGAGAAGGACGGCCACAACAGCGACGCAGGCGTTTTTGTCCGCGTGGCCGTTTGTGCATGCTCGTCCCGTCCGGATCGGATCGGGACGTTTCTTTTTCTGTGCCCGGAAAAATACATTTCAGACGGAGGTATTCCTATGAAACGGCTTCTCTGTTCCCTGATCGCGCTTCTTTTGGCGCTGGCGTGCCTGCCGGCGCTGGCCGAGGACCTGCCCCTCTCCATCGTCGGTTCGCTTGAGCTGGAATACGCCACGCAGTTCAGCGTTGATTTCTGCGAAGGTGGCTACAGCCTGATTACCAACGGCGACGGCGCGCGCTTTCTCACCATTCCCGAAGGCGCCGACATCCCCGAAAACCTGCCCGAGGATATCGTGACGCTGCAGCTGCCGCTCAGCAACCTGCTCATCTCCTCCACGCCCACCGTATCGCTCATCAACGCTATCGGCGCGCTGGACGCCGTCTCCATGACGACGCAGGAATATGATGGCTGGTATATCGACGCCGTGAAGGAAGCCATGGATGCCGGCAACCTGACCTACATCGGCAGCTACAAGGAGCCCGATTTCGAGACGCTGGCCGCCAATCCCGCCCCGTTCGCCGTGTTCTCAACGATGCTCGACAGCGTGCCGGACGTCGCTGAAAAGCTCACAGAGATCGGCATCCCTTACCTGCGCGACTGCTCCACCAATGAAAACCATCCGCTCGGCCGCATGGAGTGGATCAAGCTCTACGGCGTGCTGCTCGGAAAGGAAGAAGAGGCTCAGGCGCACTACGACGCGCAGAAGGCGCTCGTGGAGTCCATCGCCGCCGAGTCGACCGGCAAAACCGTCGCCATGTTCTACATCACCAGCAAGGGCGACCTGTACACCCGGCGCGCGGGCGACTACATGGTGAAGATGCTTGAGCTGGCTGGCGGCGAATACATCCTGCCCGATCTGGAGCCTGAAAAGAGCGGCACGCAGAAGATCGAGGCCGAGGAATTCTACGCCGGCGCGGGCGAGGCCGACTACATCGTGTACATCTGGTCGATGGGCGGCAAGCCTGAAACCATGGAGGATTTCCTCGCGCGCAGTCCCATCCTGGCTGATTTCAAGGCGGTGAAGGAAGGCAATGTCTGGTTCACCACGCCTGACTACTTCCAGATCAACGACACCCTTGGCGCGATGATTCTCGACTTCAACAGGATGCTCACCAACGAGGATGACGGCGTAACCTCCTTCACCTATCTGTTCAAGCTGTCATGAAGACGCGGTTCACAACCCTGCGCGCCGTCGTCATGTTTGCCGCGCTCGCGTTTGCGTTCGGGACGATGCTCGTCCTGAACGTAAACACGGGCAGCGTGTCGATCGCGCCGGATGAAATCTTCCGCCTCATCCTGCGGGGCGGCTCGGACGGCTCCATGGCCGGCAATGTGCTGTGGAAAATCCGTCTGCCGCGCCTGTTGGCGGCGGCCGTGCTCGGCGGCGCGCTGTCCGTATCCGGCTTTCTTCTTCAGACTTTTTTCCGCAACCCCATCGCGGGGCCTTACGTATTGGGCATTTCCTCCGGCGCGAAGCTGTTTGTCGGCATGACGATGGTGTTCGTGCTGCGCTATGTAACCGGCGTGCCCTTCTGGGCGATCATGGCGGCGGCGTTTCTGGGCTCCATGGTCGTAACGGGCTTCGTGCTCGTGCTCGCCCGCCGGATCAGGAGCATGTCCTCGCTCCTGGTCATCGGCATCATGATCGGCAGCATCTGCACGGCGATCACCGATTTTTTCATCACCTTCGCGGACGAGGCGAATGTTGCGAATCTGCACACCTGGTCCATGGGCAGCTTCTCGGCCATATCCTGGCAAAACCTGAACGTTGTGACGGCTGTGGTGCTCGTTGCCCTGAGCGCGGCGTTCATGCTGTCCAAGCCGATCTCGGCCTACCAGCTGGGCGAGAATTACGCCCGCAGCATGGGCGTGAACGTGAAGGCGTTCCGCGTGGCGCTGATCGGCCTTTCGAGCGTGCTGTCCGCGTGCGTTACTGCGCTCTCCGGCCCCATCTCGTTCGTGGGCGTCGCCGTGCCGCATATGACCAAGCTGCTCTTCGGCACGGCCCGTCCCGCGCTGATCATTCCGGGCTCATTCCTGCTGGGCGGCGTGTTCTGTATGGGCTGCGATCTGATCGCCCGCACGGCTTTCTCGCCGTCGGAGCTGGCGATCAGCACCGTCACGGCTGTGTTCGGCGCGCCGGTGGTCATCGCGCTGATGATCTCCCGCCAGAGGAGGAAGGAAAATGGATGAGGTATTCGCCGCAAAGGGGCTGAGCGTCGGTTATCGCGGCAAGGCGCTCATCAGAGACATCAGCTTCAGCCTGCGCGCCGGCCAGATCCTCACGCTGATAGGCCCCAACGGCGCCGGCAAATCGACGATCCTCAAGACGCTCGTGGGACAGCTGGAGGCTGTTTCCGGCGATGTGTTCATATGCGGGCGCACGCTGGGGGAGTGGCCGAGGAACGAACTGGCCCGGCGGCTGGCCGTTGTGCTGACCGAGCGGATCCAGCCCGAGCTCATGACCTGCTTCGACGTGGCCGCCATGGGGCGCTATCCCTACACTGGGCGCTTCGGCGCGCTCACGGAAAGGGATCGCGCCATTGTTCAGGAGACACTCCGCCGCGTTCGCGCCGAGGACATCGCGAAACAGGATTTTTCAGAGATCAGCGATGGGCAGAGGCAGCGCGTGCTGCTCGCCCGCGCGCTGTGCCAGGAGCCCGACGTGCTCGTGCTGGACGAGCCGACCTCGTATCTGGACATTCGCCACAAGATCGAGCTGCTCGACATCCTGCTCGAGGAGGCGCGCGAGCGACGCATGACGGTGATCCTCTCGCTTCACGAAATCGACCTTGCCGAGAAGATCAGCGACCTGGTCATGTGCGTGAGCAAAGGCGCGGCGTATGACCCGGCGCCGCCTCAGAATGTGTTTTCCGACGAGCGCATCGCGGCGCTGTACGATATTTCGCGCGGCAGCTATATCGTCAGCCGCGGCAGCGTGGAGCTCGAACGGCCGTGCGGCGCGCCGCAAGTGTTCGTTGTCGGCGGGAATGGCTGCGGTGTCAGGCATTACCGCGCGCTTCAAAAGCGGCGCATTCCCTTCGCCGCAGGCGTGCTGCTTGAAAACGATATTGAGTGCGCCGTGGCGAAGGCGCTCGCGTCCGAGGTTATTGCCGCGCCGGCGTTCGAACCGGTTTCAGCAGAGGTCGAGGCGCGGGCGCGCCGGTTGATCCTCGAATGCGGCGCGGTGATCGACGCGCTTGCGCCGCAGGGCAGCC